>JADFPP010000042.1 GCA_022562275.1 Bacteroidota bacterium | reverse complement strand
ACCACCAACTCAAACAGTTACTTTATCATTAGGAAATAACCACATTTTGTCCACACAGGAATTCAGACCAAGTACATTTGAAAAATTTAATAAGTGGAATGATAATCTTCCTGAAACTGAGGATTGGTATAGAAATTGGGATATTGTAACGCTTACTTCAAACACTAATCTGGTAAGTTCGCGCTTTATTCCATCTGTAGCAGGAATAACAATTAAAAACAGTCTTGAATCAACGAGCTTGACAGGAGGTTTTTTGGAGTTCAAAGATTCCTGGCTTGTTGATACTGATGAACAACCTTACGGTTTAAGAAGCAGGGGATTGGATGCGTCATTTAAGCAACGTTCTTCACCATTTTATCTCGATTACACAACAAACTACAACGGCGATGTTTACAAAGGCGTGTTTTTGAATCAGGAGATTGTAGCAAATAAACCCTACTACTCCGTAGGCGCACTCGATGAGCAGCCAATAAATCTTGGCGGCGGCTTAGGTACGCACAAATTTTATTTCCAAAACTGGACTGGTACGGATGTTAGCTTCCAGGATGCAAACGCCAATCAAACAGGTGTTGTTTTTACAAGCAGTAATGCTGTTTTAACTGCAAACCTAAAAGGCAACCTTTTATCAAACTCCCCCGGCGGGCTCTCCACAAACTCGCAGCGTAAAATTGTAAGGACAGATAACGGCTACTACCATCTTGTATATGAATCATTGGGGAATGTGTATTATACCCATAGTTTAACGACAGATTTTTACGGTGATTGGACCCGGGAAGAACTGCTAATGACAAATGCAACAAATCCTTCTTTGGATTACGTAGGTAACGATGTATATATAGTTTATGAAATTTACGATACTGATTATTCAAATCAGCCGGTAGTTCATCTTCTAAAATTGTTGTATGATAACAGCACCTGGTTTTTGGACTGGTATACAGATGTTGCATATAACGAGGTGTCAAATCTTGGCTATGCCAAACCTATTGTTTACGCCCGGTCAGATGAGGTTTTTGTTATAGCAAAACTATCTGTAAACGAAGGACTTAAGTACACTTATATTATCGACCCTGAAAACCCTTCAAGTCAGTGAAGCACACCTGCCGATCTTCCCGGAACGGATAAATACTCTTTTAATCCAACATTAGCAGGCAGAAAGCTTTACAGTGATGACGATCTTCACATTAGCTATGAAAGTAAGAGTAGGATATATTATTTGTTTTCATACAGGGCGGGTAGCCAAAGAAGGTTTAATACACCGGTTGATATCTCATCCGGCAGCAGCTATTCCATTAATAAATATCCTTCAATCAGTCTTGTTAATAATCAATTTTATCCAATTGTAACCTGGCGGGGCGCATTCAAAACTAATGTTGCTGAAAAAAGAATGGGCAAAGAAAATGCTTGGATGATTTGGATATATAAAACAGTTGTTAGGGTAAAATCATCGCTTGGATGGGGAACATTCTCAGCGTTTGGAAACAAAGTTGATTATCCGAACATTAATTCCATTGAAACAAATGATGAAACTATTATTGCCTGGTCTGAAAACCAGGGTCAGTATGCCAAGTATGTAAAAAGAGCAGGAAGCTTCAGGCAAACACAACCTTTAAGCAGTAACGGTACATACGTGCAGCTAAGCAACGGAAGTGATCTGGGTAATCTTAAAGCAATTGTGTTTAATATTGAAGATCAGCCCTTATATAACTTAGTTCGCACTACAGACGACTTTACACAGGAATTTGGAGCCAGTGGTGCTCTTGGTAAGGAAACATATGTGTTTGATCTTTCTTATGGCAGGTCGGGTGTGGTTGAGAAGAATGATGTTGAGTTCGTATTTAATGTTGGGGATATATTCCTTAATGGTGAAACCGTTAATTTTATTGAAAGAGCAGATACTCTGCCAGTTACAAATATTGCAATGCTTAATTCTATTGTGAAAACGGAGAATATGCAGTTAAGCTCATCGAGCGAGCTTCTATTTTCAAATTATTATTACGTAGCTAGACCTGAACTTGCTGACTCTGTTCTAAGTGATGATTTTACAGTTACATTTAAGAGTGAACTTGTTAAGTCTTCAACGGATGAAGTAATTGGTGTGTTTGATCAGATAACGTACAGTAAATATAATGTAGAGAAATATGATAATCCAAATTACATAATAGATTGCAATGGTATAGAACCGGGAGAATATTATTTCAGACTAATTACAGAGGTAAACGGAGAATCAAACCCCTCCCTCACAAATATTGAAAAAGATAATATTACTCTTGATAAAGCGAACTACAAAATCGTTGGATTTACAGGTTCAACTCTTCCGGAGGAATATGCATTATCACAAAACTATCCCAATCCGTTTAATCCTTCTACGACCATAAAATATCAGCTTCCAACAAGCAGTAATGTAACAATAAAAATATATGATATTCTTGGAAGAGAAGTAACCACGTTAGTTGATGAGTTTAAAACAGAAGGAAGGTATGAGGTTAATTTCATCGCTTCATCACTCGAAAGCGGGGTTTACCTGTATCGTCTGGAAGCTAAAGATTTCATTGATGTAAAGAAGTTGATACTTTTGAAGTAGTTTAATTTTAATATATGCCAGATTTTATAAATCTGGCATATATTAATAACCTTTATTAACAACTCAATACATAAAGCTTGCAATCTCTAAAGACTCCGGATTACCAATTAGCACAAACTGTAAGTTCTTCATATACTTCTTAGCAACATCCTGAATATCTTTTGAATTTACTTTATTAACCTGTTTTAAAAATTCACCAACTCCCTTATATCCAATACCGGCAAGCTCATAAAAAGCTAAAGCATTTGCCTGGGCTTGATTTGTTTCATTCTGTAAGTAGTAAAATGTGATAAATTGTCTCACCTTATTTTTCAATTCTTTATCAGAAATTGGTTCATTTTTTAAACGATCAAGTTCGTTTATCATCACTTTAATTGTTGTATCGGGATCAACTGCCGTTACATAAATAGCACCGTAGTTGGAAAAATTATTTGCATAACGCGCTGTTGGTGCATAAGACAAGCTTCTTTTAGTTCTAACCTCTTCCCAAACTCTGTCCCTGAGTATTGAATTTGCTATAAGCATTGTGTAGCCTTCCTTAGTACCTCTTTCGGGTGCGGAATAAGATCCCTGAATATAATTGGTTGGGAGTTCTCTGTAAACCACTTTTATCGATGGTTCTTTTGTTACCACCATCGGAGGCATTTGTGGAACAAAGCTGCCTTTGGTGAGATTTCCAAAGGATTCTCTTACCATAGATTCCAATTCACTTCTATCTGTATTTCCTACAACAACCAATAACAGACCTGAAGTGCTCAGAAGACCGGAGTAATACGTCTTCAGATCTTCGGCGGTAAAGGATGAAAGTGTTTCTTCAGTACCGCTCACTTCAACTGAGTAAGGATGATCTACATAAAATTCATTATTTACGATCTTTTGTAAATACGCATCGGGGTTATCATTTACCTGCTTAACAGCGGAAATAAGTTTTTCTCTTTCCAGATTCAGATCCTGTTCATCAAACAAAGGGTTTAAAATAACATCAGAAAAAATATCCCACGACTTCTTAAAATTTTGTTTTACACAAAGGAGATTAATATATGAGTAATCAAGATTGGAATTTGTATTAATGATTGTGTTCATTCTTTCAAGCTCTGCGTTTAACTTATCTTTCGGATAGTTTTTTGAAGCTTTTAAGCCGACAACGAGAGTTAGTGATTCTATCCCCGCCTGATCTGCATTTAGTTTAGTCACTCCTCCTTTGTAATAAAGATTTACAGCAATAATATCATTTGCTGTGTTCTGTTTGAATATAACTTTTAATCCGTTTACATTAAATGATTGTACATCCTGTGCAATAACGAGTGATGTGAGTATTAAACTTAAGACTAAAACTAAAGTTTTATTAATTGCTGGTTTCATCTTTCAATTCTCCTTCCTTTATGTTCAGTATCAATTCAACTTTTTCAGCCTCTTCGGGTGATACAAGCACACCTAATACATAGGGCTTATCCATAACATAGGTCTCCAGATAGTTTTTTATATCTTCACGACTTACTTTTTTAAGATTATCCAGATAATTCATATAGTAATCAAGTCCTGCAACAGCCCACCAGAAACCAACTGTGTGAGCAAACTGTGAAGCTTTTTCTCTGGCATACTGTTCATTAATTGCAAGGATTGTTTTAGCGTTTTCCAATTGCTCATCAGTAAAGTAATCCGGATCGATCATTCTCTCCAATTCTTCGAATACAGCTTTCTGGCAGGCATCAAATTTATCCGGTGATGTTTGTGCAAATAATGTAATTGGACCTACGTGATTTAGCGTATAATAACCAAAGTTAACCCCGAAAGATAAACCACTTTCTACAAGATTTTTATGAAACTTTGATGTTTGCTGCCCAAGTATAAATGAGAGAACATCGGCTGCGTAAGTTGATTTTGGATCTTTACCAACACTGGGACCATGCCACATATATTCCAAAGTAATAGCATTTACCGGCTGCTTAACAACTACCACCTCGATTTCAGGTATCGGCGGATGCTCAGGGATCTTATATTTCTTAAACGGATCTTCTCCTCTTTCCCATTTCGAAAATATTTTTTCCGCTAATGCAAAACCTTCATCGGGTGTAACATCTCCGGCAAGAATTAATGCGGAATTGTTGGGAATGTAAAATCTATGCTGTATGATTCTCATTTTTTCCGGAGGAGTAGATAGGATAACATCCCTGTCACCAATTACATTTTTACGGCTGTAGTACTTCCACCAGACTTTTTGGGTAACTGCTTTATTAAGATGAAAGAACGGGTTAGCTTCATTCCTATCGTATTCACCTATAACAACAGGTCTTTCCTTTACAAGTTCTTCTTCCAAAAAAAGTGGCGAGGTAATCGCATCATATATAAATTGAACTGATTCCTCCAGGCTGTCTTTCGGTGCGGTGATGAAGTAATTAACTCTTTCTTCGCTTGTAGTTCCGTTAAAAGTTGCACCAAGCTCGCGCAGTCTTTCCATATAAGCTTCCTGGTTTGGGATTATTGAATTTGCTTTGAAGAACATATGTTCATAAAGGTGTGAAAGACCATCGTACTCCGGTGATTCCGTATACGCACCGTTCTTTACGTCTATCTCAACAGTTACAAGCGGTACTGCAGGATTGGTTATTACAATTACATCAAGACCGTTTTCAAGAGTTTTACTTTCAATCCCATACTTCTGAGCCTTTAGATTAACTCCTGTTAACAACACTAATGCAATTATAAAAAAGAATTTATAAGTTTTTATCATCTTCTTCTCTCCTTTTAATTTAATTGTTTAAATAATAAACTTAGATTGAATGATGAATAAATATTAATATAAGCAGGCTGAATTGATAAAATTAAGATAATTCTAAACAAACGACAAAAATTATTTTATGAACGGCAGATTGTCTAATTAAACACTATCGTTCTGTTTTTATCCACAAGAGTTTTTCGCTTAAAGTGATTGTGTATTGCCCTTGAAAGAACTATTTTTTCCAGGTCTCTGCCTTTCCTTATCAGATCTTTTACGGAATCGTTATGTGTAACTCTTGCAATATCCTGCTCAATAATCGGTCCTTCATCAAGATCGGCAGTAACATAGTGGCTGGTAGCACCAATTATTTTAACCCCCCTTTTATGAGCCGAATGATATGGTTTGGCTCCGGGGAAAGCCGGAAGAAACGAATGGTGGATGTTTATAATTCTTTCCGGAAAGCTTTTAATAAAATCATCTGTTATTATTTGCATATACCTGGCAAGAACGATGAAATCTATATTTAATGATCTTAATAACTCAATCTCCTTTTCTTCCTGCTCTCGCTTATTTTCAGGAGTGATAGGGAAATAATAAAAATCGATTCCAAACTTTTCGGCTACCGGTTTTAGATATTCGTGATTGCTTATAATAAGCGGTATTTCAACATCCCATTCACCTGATTGGCAGCGTGAAAGAATATCGTACAGACAATGCGGTAACTTAGAAACGAAAAGCGCCATCCTGATCTTCTCATCGGAAAAATACAATCTGTAACTCATCTGAAATTTCTTTGCTAAACTTTCTTTGAAAATCAGATCTATCTTATCGGGTGAAATAATAAATTTTTCAAGTTCCCACTCAATTCTCATATAGAAAGTATTCTCTTCAGCATCAACGTACTGATCTAAATAAATTATGTTCCCATCATGTTCGTTTATAAAATCAGTAACCGAGGAGATGATGCCACTCCGATCTTCACAATAAATTAAAAGCGTTGCAGAATAAGGATGACGTTCTTCCATCATAAATTACTTCAGTTAATTACTTCTCCTGATACATATGAATATCTCTTTGTGGAAATGGAATGGAGATATCTTGTTCATCAAATTTCTTTTTGATCTGCTCTGTTATATCGAAGTAAACTCCCCAGTAATCGGCGCTATTTACCCAGGGGCGAACATTAAAGTTTACACTGCTGTCAGCCAGTTCTGAAACTACAATTTTCGGTGCAGGATCTTTTAGTATCCTGGAATCAGATTCAAGTACTGATTGAATAGTACTCTTCGCTTTATCAATATCATCGCTGTATCCAATACCAAAAACCATATCAACACGGCGAGTATCTTTTACAGAATAATTAACAATATTACTGCCCGTTAAGGTTGAGTTTGGAATATAGATAACTTTATTATCGGGTGTTACAAGAGTAGTTACGAATATTCCGATGGTTTCAACGGAACCGGCAGCACCTCCGCCTTCGATATAATCTCCGACCTTAATTGGTTTAAATATTATTAACATCACACCGGAAGCAAAATTTGAAAGTGAGCCCTGTAAGGCAAAACCGATTGCTAAACCGGCAGCAGCAATAATAGCAATGAATGAAGTTGTTTCAATACCAATCTGACTAATTGCTGAAATAATCACAAAAATAATTAACGTAATCTTAAGAAGGCTGGTTGCAAATTTAGTTAGTGCAGGATCAACGCTGCGTTTATCAAGTAATTTACCGGATGTTTTTGCTAACCATTTGGCAATCCATATCCCGATAACAAGTGTGGCTAATGCACCAAGCACTATTAATCCGTAAGCTGTAAATATAGTTTGGATTTCTTTTGTTAGTTCTTCCATATAATTTCCTGATTATTTTTAAAAAATATTTTTTCGTTCCAATAGAGAATACCACTTACTGTTAAATTTCTTAACATATAAATTATATGAGTAAAGAAATTATTTCGAACAAAGTTAAACCGCCTGCTGATATCCACTAAAAACACCGTCAATTATACTTGCAATAATACCGAAAAAGATAATTGCCAGAATTACACCTACTACCATCAGTATTAAAGTTGCCTGCGCCCAGGTTTTTTTGCTTGGATGAGTTCCGTCTCCAAAAGCCCAAACAAAAAGCATGATAAATCCGACAAGCGGAATATATGTAATGATAAATGTGATTATCCAATCCCCGATAGACATTGGTTGATTTGACGATCCCTGGTTTTGCAAGCCGGTTACCATAGTGCCTCCATTTAAATTAATGAATTAATTTTTTGTGCAGTGCAAAATTAAATAAAATTAATGTGGATAATATAGTAAATATTTTCAATCCGAATTGATTCTCTCCGAAATAGAATTACAGATTTATTTGCAAGGTACAATAATTTGGAATGCTTATGTGTTTTAACTGGCTATTTTATTATTAATAATTATAGGGTTAAAAATGGATGGGAAAAAGTAACAAGTGAAAAATAAACTATTCAGAATTTCAAGCCATCGCGGATTAATAATCCAGGGAGGAATTTCCTAATTTAGTACCTACTACAATTCGATTTTTTTATCTGAAATTTTTAATGGCTTCTTTTTAAGAATAAATCCCATTAAGTTAAAATGTAAAAGTCGCCCCAAATCTAAAGCTATCAAATGAAAGCGGCGGTGTGCTTGGGAACGGCCAGTTCATTTTTTCCTGCCTTAGTTCATAAATAACAAAAGCCAGAGCATTCTTTAAAAGGAAGTTTACGATTGGTCCCGAAACAGGTGAAGATTTAAATATTTCTTTAATAAAGGCATCAAGAAGTCCGTTTGCAACAGCTTCAATTACAGCACTCCCTGCCCATTTCCAAAACAAATGCCGCTCGAATACGATTGACCTTTGATAATTTACATCCAGAGAAATTAAAGATGTAGCTACAATTTTTATTCCTCCGTCATTACTTGTTCCAAATCGTATACCGTCTTCAAACCGGTCCATAGTTATTTGGTCTGACTGGTTGGTTGCTTTATTTGTAAAATCAACATTAGTCCAATCGTAAGAATACGAAGTGTAAAGTATGATGGCTGCACTGCCAAGTTTATAACCATATCCGTTTGAACCGGCAAAACCAAAACGCCAGTTTTTAGAGTTTAGCTTATCCTGATTTTGCGAATCTCCCGCCAAATCGCTTGAGATGTAACTGAGATATAAGTATTTGAATTTATATTTTAAAATATTCTCGGCATACCTGCTTGTCTTTCGTGCAGTATGCCCTAATTGCAGTTCTAATAAGTTCGCATCAGAAAATGGATCTGATATATTTTCGTTGCTAACCTCTGAAATCCCATAAAGCATTGAAATCGTTGGCATTTTTCTCCCAAAATAAATCCATTGCTCAAGCTCATCAAATTCCCAACTCCACTCCCATTCATCTTTTTCAGTTTCAGTTGAATCCTGCGCAAACAGAGTTACACTAAAAAATAATAGTAAACTTAAAAATGCTGTTATAAAAAGTAGTTTTGCTACCATATGTCAACCCAAAAATATTTTTCCAATTAATTTTAAGACGATATTATCCAATAAAGGTTACTACAAAATTTATTTAATTTTCCATTTTATTATTGCATCAAGGTACGGATGAAATTTAGCCGGCAGATTTTTGTACTTAGATGAAAATTTTGATTTCACTTCCTCAAAATCACCGGCTCCTGTTTTAATAATATCATTTTCAATATTATTTATAAACATCTTAATCTTGCTGCTGACTTTTTCTTTAACATCATAACTCTCATTTCCTGCAATCGTTTTAATACTTGCATCGATATCAAAATTATTTTCACATAAAGTTCTGAACACAATCCCGCGAAAATTTTCTGCAATCATCGTACGGTTTACATTACCAAGTTCTTTTGCCGTATCGGAAATTGATGAATGTGAGAATTTTTTATTACGTAAAGATTCCAACACAAGATCTTCAAAATCATACTTAATGTTTTTAACAATTTCTTTTGGAAAATCGGAAAGCTGCAGCATTTTTCTTCCTTCTGATTTAGAAAAAATTACACCCCGTTTTATTACGGATTCAAGTTCTCTTACATTTCCTTTCCAATCATATTCTACTATAGCATTAGCAGCGGCTTTGGATAGACTCAGGTCAGGATCTTCTTCTGATAAAAAATGCAACGCAAGGATTCTAATATCTTCCCTTCTTTCCCTCAGCGGTGGTAGATTAATTTGAATGACATTTAACCTGTAATAAAGATCTTCCCTGAATTTTTTTTCCTTAACTGCCAAATCCAGATCCTTATTGGTGGCTGCAACTACTCTTAAATCTACATGAGATTGTTTTGTAGAACCAACTTTTTCAATTTCACCGAATTGCAAAACTCGCAAAAGTTTAACCTGAAAGTTATCAGAAGTCTCACCAATCTCATCAAGGAAAATAGTGCCCTTATCTGCTGCTTCAAATTTGCCGATCTTATCATTATTAGCTCCGGTGAAAGCGCCTTTCACATACCCAAACAACTCACTTTCAAGTAAAGATTCTGTTAGTGCCGCGCAGTTTACAGCAATAAAATTATTATCTTTTCTTGTACTTAAAGAATGAATGGCATTTGCTACTAATTCTTTTCCGGTGCCGCTCTCACCAATGATTAAAATTGTAGCTTTCTCAGGTGCGACTTTTTTAATAACATCCACAACTTTATCCATCGCTCTGGAACTGTATACAATTCCATGAAACTCTTTAACCTCCTCTGATAAATAAATATCTGCTTTAATTTTATCTTTTTCGTCTTCCTTAAATCTATTAATTTCAGTTTTCAAGGTTCTTATCTTTTCAATCAATCCGTATGAACCTGATTCTTCAGTTATATCCAATTCCTTTTGAAGTTTAAGTAATTCATTTTGCTTCCCCTCAAGGAGTCTTTTAAGAACTTCACTCTCATTCAATGCACCGTGCAGCAATTTTCTTTTTTTAAGCATAAACAATAATGCATCTGCGATCAAAACAAATAGAAAAGGAAGTATGAAAAATGATAATGCAAGTTGGTAATTAAATTTGAAGGTTAGTATAAATGTAATTAAGAGAAACATTCCGAAACTAAATACATAAAATAATACTGGCTTTGCTTTTATTTTAGGCTGTGCTAAAATTAAGCCCAATAGGATTAAAACAAATAAAATTCCTGAGATCAAATAGAAATCTCTGTTAATCCAGCGTGAATTCATCAGGTTATCAAGCGCAAATGCATGTAAAGCCACTCCGGGAAGTTCATCATCAAATGCAGTTTGAATTGTCGATGCAAATTGAGGATCGCTTATACCAATTAGAACGGTTTTGTTTTTTAAATAATTCAACCCGGGGTTATGTTTTTGAACAAGCTCAAAATATTCAATTAAAGAATAGGATTTAAATTTTTTCCAGGAAGATCTGAAGTTTAACAAAATGGGGTGTTCTTCAATTTCCTTTCCGAACAGTTGATATGAAAATGCTTTTTCAAGTTCTCCCCTGTTATCTATCAATAAGGGAATAATTATTCCGTTATCCGGAATATAATTAAGATGTCCTGTTAAAAAATTTTCATTCAACAGTTTGGGACTTGGATAGCTTAATGAATCAGAATGAAACTTTCCACTGTACTCTATAATTCTGCCGACTAAAGAACTTAAAACAACCCGACCGGATCTTTCAATTTCATTTTTCAGAAGTTTGTCATAAATAGATTGTATTACTAAACGGGAACTCAGAAACACTTCTAATCCAATTTTGTTTACTTTCTGTTTTGTAAGATTTTTTATTAACAACGCATAGTAACTGCGTTTTATAGGCCAGGGTCCAATTCTATCAAGGTCAGATTTTGATATATGAATTATTACAATGCTGGAATCAGGAGATCTCTCGCCGGCAATTACTGAGTAAATATCTTCGAAATATCTATCTGTGCTTTCTGTAATTCCTGAAAAAACAATTAGCACTATTGCAGCAAGAATTGCTACTAATACTTTTATATATGATTGGTTCTTTCCGCTCAATTCAAAAATAATATTGTTGGATATTAATTTATCAAATATATGAATTTGAAAGTATGAAAATAAGGAGGAAGAAAATTAGAAGTGTAACATGTTTTGTCATTTATATTCAATTCCGCAAATTATTAGAAATTAATGGAGTCCTACTCCCAATTTTTATCGGAAATTTTGAAACGGTGTTTGAAATACAAATTATGTGAACGAACATACGATGTATTGGTTAATTAATAATTATTGGGGAGAGAAAAACACAGAATAGCTAAATCTCTGTTTCTGAAGTTACATATACAAAACCTAAAGTATAAACTTACTTAAGTCTCTGTCCTTAACAATTTTGTCAAGTTTATCCTTAACAAACTTAGCTGTTATCCTAACAGTTTCCGCAGGAATTTTTTCAGGCACATCAAAAAGAATTTCATCAAGCAAGGTTGTTAAAATTGTATGTAATCTTCTTGCGCCAATGTTTTCAATCTGCTCGTTTACATGCGTCGCAATACGTGCAATTTCTCTTATACCTTCTTTTGTAAAATCTAACTTCACACCTTCGGTTTCGAGCAAAGCACAATATTGTTTTAGTAAAGCATTTTGAGGTGTTGTAAGAATTTTCACAAAGTCATCTTCTGTTAAACTGTTTAATTCAACACGTATTGGAAACCTGCCTTGCATTTCGGGAATAAGATCGGAGGGCTTTGAAACATGAAATGCACCTGAGGCAATAAACAAAATGTGATCCGTTTTAACAATACCGTATTTTGTATTTACATTGGTTCCCTCAACTATCGGTAGAAGATCTCTCTGGACACCTTCACGTGAAATATCCGGGCCCTGCCCCTTTCCACCGTTTCCGACAACTTTATCTATCTCATCAATAAAAACTATTCCGGAATTTTCCACTCTTCCTATAGCTTCGCGCTGTATAGCTTCCATATCAATTAGTTTTTGTGCTTCTTCCTGTGCAATAATTTTTCTTGCATCGGCAATAGTAGTTTTTCTTTTCTTTCTTTTCTTAGGCATCAGATTGCCCATAATTTCCTGTATGTTTATTCCCATATCGTCCATTCCAATCGGGCCTAAAACCTGCATACCGATGGATGGTTGTGTCTGGGAATCAAACTCAATAATTTTATCATCCATTTCACCATTCTTCAGTTTTACTTTCATCCACTCTCTGGTTTTTTGGTTTTGATATTCTTCAGACACTGTATTCTCATCTGGCTGCATTTGCGGCTGTTCAGTTGTTGACGGTTGTGTTTGCTGGATGGGCCGCTGGGGTCTTCTAACAGGCGGAATTAAAATATCAAGTATTTTTTCATCGGCTAAAGTTTCAGCCTTTGCCTGAACTTCCTTTGTTTTTTCTGCCTTCACAAGGTTAACTGCAAAATCCGTAAGATCGCGTATCATCGATTCCACATCCCTGCCCACATAACCAACCTCTGTAAATTTTGTCGCTTCAACTTTTATAAATGGGGCTCCTGCTAGTTTCGCAAGTCTTCTGGAAATTTCTGTTTTACCAACACCCGTAGGACCAATTAGTATTATATTGTTCGGGAGTATTTCTTCGCGAAGTGTTTCTTCTACCTGTTGTCTTCTCCACCTGTTCCTTAAAGCAATGGCAACAGCACGCTTTGCTTCGGATTGTCCTATAATATAATTATCAAGCTCCTCTACAATCTTATTCGGGGTTAATTCCTTCATTTCTTTATCTGCCATAATTTCTCAACTCTCCTTAATCTATAACTTCAACATTAATTTTATCATTAGTGTAAATACAAATATCGGCGGCGGTTTGTAATGCATCTTTTACAATTTCACCAGCCGAAAGTTTACTGTGAGCTTTTAACATTTTTGCTGCAGCAAGTGCATACATCCCGCCCGAACCTATGGCAACAATTTTATCATCAGGTTCAATTACATCACCGTTACCGGAAACTATCAATGCGTTATCTTCAGCAATTATTGCAAGCATTGCTTCCAGTCTTCTCAGGAACTTATCGGTTCGCCAATCCTTTGCAAGTTCAACTGCAGCACGACTAACATTACCTTTGTATTTTTCCAGCTTTTCTTCAAACCTTTCCATTAAAGTGAACGCATCTGCAGTACCTCCGGCAAATCCGCAAAGAACCTTACCGTCAGCTAACCTTCTAATTTTTGATGCATTATGTTTTACAACAGTATTGCCAAAAGTAACCTGTCCGTCGCCGCCCAATGCAGCACTTCCGTCATGAACAATTCCTAATATTGTTGTTGCTTTAAAATTCATTTCCATAAAAACTCCTTTATTCAATTATATTTTAACACACTCTTCCGCATCATATGCCCGGAAAGGAATTTTTGGAAAAATCCGTGAAACCGAATTTTGATATCTGATATAAACATCTCCAAAATTTCTAACAAGTTTCTTTTCTTCATACAAAGATCCTATATAAAAATAAGCAACAATTAATAGAAAAAATGTGAGATAAAATAAATCCATCGTAGGTCTGAACATTAAAAATATTATAGAAAAAAAGTATATCGGGTGCCTCGAATATCTATACGGACCGCCAATAGTTAAAGTCAGTTCCTCATCCAATTCTGAAGAGTAACTTTTATTGAAATATCTTTTAATCTGATTTAATCCTAAAAATTCCTTAACACAAATATAATTAAATGACCAGAATAACCCGAAGAGTGCTGTTAACTGAGGAATAAGAACAAGCAAATCGAACGGATTTGGAAGATCATACATAATTAAATGTGGTTTGGGGGATAACTCGTATATTAAATAAAACGAAGCAATGGAAAACAGATTAAAACCTAATCTATAAAATGCTATTAAGCTGCCAAACTTTTTTTTGAAAATTTCCTTAACTCTGTTGGAAGCGAGGATTGAGTGCAGCCACGAGTACAAAGCAAAAAGCAGAAATATAATTAATACATCAACAACGTAAGACATCAAAGTTCTTTTCTGAGACGAGCAACCGGAATCCGGAGCTGCTCCCGGTACTTGGCAACCGTACGCCTGGCAATATGAATCCCTTCCGTATTTAACAACTCGGCAAGTTTATCATCACTGTAGGGTTTGTTTTTATCTTCCTCATCAATTATCTCTTTAAGCCGTTCTTTAATGTGTTTGTTGGAAACCTCTTCCCCAGAATCGGTTGAAAGACCTTCGCTGAAGAAATATTTTAACTCGTGTATTCCCATCGGGCTTTGTACATATTTGCCGTTAACCACCCTGCTTATTGTAGAAATATCCATATTTATTGCTTCGGCTATGTCTTTATAAATCATTGGTCTTAAATACTTCGGTCCTTTTTCAAAAAATTGGTACTGCCTTTCTAAAATTGACTGCATAATTTTAATCAAAGTATCTCGCCGTTGTTGTATGCATGCAATAAACCACTTTGCAGATTCAAATTTTTCTCTTAAAAACTTATAGGTTTCTTTATCGCGGGTACTCTTCTTTCTTCCTTTCTTTTTCTTCGAATTAAACATTTCAAGATACTGCTTGTTAATAGTTACCGATGGCATGCTTCTATCGTTAAGCGTAATAATATAATTGTCTTCAATTTTTTCTAAAAGAAAATCCGGGTTGATCTGATTCATTTCAACAGTTTCAAGATTTCCTTCTCCCGGTTTTGGATTTAAGCTCTGGATTAATTGAATTGTTTTCTTTAATGATTCATCGGTTAAATTCATTTTTTGCTTCAACGCTTCAAAGCGTCGTTTAGTAAAATCATCATAATGTTCCTCAAGCATTTTCATTGCAAGATATTTGTAGTACTCATCAGCCTCAGCAGAAGCTCTAAGCTGAATTAGCAAACACTCCTGCAAATTTCTTGAAGCAATTGCGATAGGATCAAAGTGTTGAACTATGTGCAACAGATTTTCAGCTTTTTCATGATCAATTTTAAAATGTTCAAATAATTCCAATTCATCTAATAAGTCATCAAGTCCACGTTTCAGGTATCCTTGTGAATCCAGGTTGCCAATAATTTCTTCGCCAAGAAGCGTAAGATCATCGCTAAGATCAAGTAACCTAAGCTGCTCCAATAAATCTTCATAAAGCGTCGATCGGGCAGGTGCTAAAGGGTGGAAAATTTCTTCTTCACTATTTCTGTTAACTCTTTCATGATCAAAATCGTCATCGTTCATAAAATCTTCTATTTCAAACTCTTCATCATCAGGGTCATCTAAATCTTCAAGCTCGTCATCTTTTTCTTTCTCCTCCTCCAGAGTTTGGTCTATTTCTTCATCCAGAATAGGATTTAGTTCCAGTTCAATTTTAATTTTTTGTTCAAGCGCAAGAGTGTTGAGCTGAAGTAATTTTTGATATTGAATTTGTTGTGGTGATAATTTTTGCTGTAGTGATAATTTTTGTTGAAGTGCTAACATACTACCTTCCAATTGCTATTATAAATTCATTGTACCATTGTTTGCCGTAATGTCTTTCCAGCGGTTCTTTACAGAATTCCGCTACCGTTACATTTTCAGCAGCCCCCTTTTCAATTGCGGGGTTACATTCTTCAAATTTTTCATATCTAAGAACATCACCACCAAAGTCACTTATCCTGATAGGAAAAAGATGGCAGGAAATTGGTTTTTTAAAATTTGTTTTCCCATCATTGTTCGCTTTCTCAATACTGCATTTGGCAATTCCATTTTCATAGAAAACAAAAACACATTCTTTGTTATCAACACTTCGAATAAATAATTCTTCGTCTATTTTTTCATAAAATCCGTTCGTTTCAATTTCTTCAATATTTTCCTCATCCAAATAACCTTTAACAACATTAAGAATATTGTCAATTTTACCGATTTCATCACCTCTCAAAGGTGCACCCTTATCGCTTTCCAATGTGCAGCAAGCACCCTTGCACTTCTTTAAATCACAAAAAAAAGGCGCATCGGCTATTTTATTACTAACAACAATATCTTGTATAGAATTCATCATTATTTACATAATTGGAATAATTTTTGCTATAAAATAGTGAATTGCATCAATATTGCAAAGTTTAAATACTCACCTTTATTAGTTAAATTCATTTCAATTTAAATTCAATTCTTCAAGCAAAGTTTTTAAAAGGTACAAATATGATACCAGATAAGAAGGTTTTCTTGATTACCGGTGCATCAAGCGGCATAGGGAAAGAAATCGCAACATTGTTATCAAAAGAAAATTGTTCTTTGGCGCTATTAGCCAGAAGAGGAGACCTCCTCAATAGTTTAGCAGAGCAGCTAAAACCAAATAAAGCAATTATTAAAACCTATGTTTGCGATGTTTCAAACATCGATAACGTGCAAACTGTAATTGGTAATGTAAGGGCAAATTTTGGTCAAATCGATGTTGCCATTCTTAATGCCGGAGTTGGTTACAAATCAGTTGTTCCGAATTATGAATCTGAGAAGGCAAAAGAAACGTTTGATGTAAATGTATTTGGAATTACAAACTTTGTGGAGTTTATTCTACCGGATTTTATTAAACGTAAACAAGGAATGATAGTAGGCATCTCAAGTCTTGCAGATTCAAGAGGCTGGAAAGGAAGTGGATTTTATTGTGCAAGTAAAGCAGCCGCAACAATTTTGCTGGAAAATTTAAGAGTAGAATTAAAACTATTTAATATTAAAGTAATAACAGTTAAACCCGGATTTGTTGAAACACCTATGACGGCTAAGAATAAATTACCTATGCCGTTCTTAATGAGTGCGGAGAAAGCTGCAAGGATTATAATCAATGGAATGAAAAAAGAAAAGAAAGTCATTCAGTTCCCTTTGCCTCTAGTTATTAGCTCAAAACTTATGCGTATTGTTCCGGATTTCTTGTTTGAGTATTTTGCAAAAAAACAATCGCTTTCTAATTCAGACTAGGATAACGGATTTTGCTTTCAGTACTTTGCTGTAAAAATTATTCCTCAATAATAAAGAATTGCTTACTTACTGTTCCGATTTTCAGTTCTTTCATATTTGCACAAACTGATTCCACATTAATATTTAGCGAGATAATGTTCTTCCCAACTTCCGGTCCCAACGAATTTATTGAGCTTTACAATTTTAGTGAAACAGAAAGTATTGATCTAAGTAATTATAAAATTAAATACTCAACCGCCTCTCCAGATGTAATAACGGATGCTGGTGAAGGAACATTATTACCCCCGAAATCTTTTGCAATAATATTAGAAGGAGATTATCCATTCGGTTCCGGAATTTATGATGGTCTGATACCACCGGAGGCTTTGGTTTTAAAAATATCTGATAATTCATTCGGTTCATCGGGAATGGCTAACACATCCGACCGACCTCTGTGGCTTCTTTCTCCGGTAGACGATACACTTCAGGCCTACACTTATTCAGCAGATAACAGCCGATCATTCTCAGATGAGAAAATTGAACTAATCAATAATAATTCTCAAACAAATTGGGCAAACTCTCTTAACTCACACGGCACACCGGGATTTCAAAATTCTGTAACGCCCCTAAATTTCGATCTAAAAATAAATTCATTAACATTTACCCCTGCGGTTGCAACCGAAGGAGATGATGTTACGGTATTTGCTAATGTGAAAAATATTGGTCGTAATAATGCTCTAAATTATTCAATAGAAATATATAACGATGCTGATTTTGATTCCACTGCCGATCCCGGAGAACTTATTTTCTCTCAGAATTTTTCTAATCTTTCTCCGGGCGATTCATTAACTGTTATTACAATTATGTCTTCACTCACTGCCGGTGATTACCAAATAATTTCTAAAGTTATTTTTAGCGAAGATGAAAATCTTTTAAATAATGTGTTAATAGATGCTTTCACCGTTTTCCCGCCGGGAAATAACTTTAATGATGTTGTACTAAATGAATTAATGTATGCACCCTCTTCCGGGGAACCTGAATGGGTTGAAATTTTTAATAAAACTGATTCACCTCTCAACTTGAAAAAATGGAGAATAAAAGACCTTACAACAACTACGACGATTACAAATAACGATATTATTATTCCTCCCGCCTCATTTATTATCTTAACAGATGATTCTACTATAATTAATTTTTACAATATTTCTTCTGAAATTATTCAGCTAAATCTTCCATCACTTAATAACACAGGTGATGCGATAGCTATAATAGATTCGCTGGGTGTGCTGATAGACAGCGTTCTTTACTCACCCGATTGGGGCGGAAGCGGCGGAAGATCATTGGAAAGAATTTCAGATATCGAGGGAAGTAATGATCCATTAAATTGGGGAACATCAATCAGCATTAATAGGGCTACGCCCGGATCGATAAATTCTATTACATTAAAAGATTTTGATCTTGCTGTCACTTTATTTAAACCTGTTAAGGAATATGGTATTATCGGTGAGCAGATTGAATTTAATATTCAGGTTAAAAACCCGGGTTTGAATCAATCACAAATTTACAATGTAAATCTGTTCAGAGATGCCAATGCTGATTCTATACCTCAGCCATCAGAATTAATTTCAACGCAGCAGGGAAATCCGCTTGCACCCGGTGATAGTTTATCTTTTAATTTCCAGACAGAGGATTTTCTTATAGGATTGAATTATTTCATCGCCCAGGTTAAAACTTTAGCAGATGACGATACAACTAATAACATTGGGTTTACAAATGTAATAGGTACTACAATAAATGAAGTTCGGAATGATATCATTATCAACGAGTTTATGTATGCGCCGGATTCGCCCGAACCTGAATGGATTGAACTATTCAATCGCAGCAATAAAACAATTGATCTCAAAAATTATCAAATAGCAGATAATAACGATACAACAACAGTTTTTAATTTATCCATAATACTGAATCCTCTTGAATACATCATTATTGCAGATGATAGTTCTATTTTCAACTATTATAATATACCATCGTCAGTGGTGATTGAAAATATTCCCACACTAAATAACTCCGGCGATAACATAATTCTGCTCGATTCATTAAACAGGTCAATAGATTCTCTTCAATACTTCTCTATCTGGGGAGGAAATAATGGCAGATCATTGGAAAGAATTGATAGTGAACTGCCTTCAACGGATTCAACAAACTGGGACACATCAATTAATATTTTCAAAGCAACACCCGGTTATATTAATTCTGTTACTCAAAAAGATTTTGATATTGCCGCAGCAGATATAATATTTTCTCCTGTTTTTCCAATAGACAATGATACAATAAATATCGCATCGAAAATCATCAACTTCGGACTTAACCCGGCTTCATTCACTCTTCAGCTTTTTGAAGATACAGATCTCGATTCCATACCCGATCTTCTGATCGAAACGAGCAACACGTTCAATTTGCTACCGGGAGATTCCGGAATATATCAGTTCGATCATCAAATTGAAAATTTATTAGGCAGACATGGATTTACAGTCCGTGCAATATTTGAAATGGATGAAGACACTACTAACAATAATTTTTATAAGACAATTGCTCCCGGATTTCCTCCGCAATCAATTATTGTTAATGAAATTATGTATGCCCCATCCGGGGGCGAACCGGAATGGATTGAGCTATACAATAACACAAATTCAACAATCAACTTAAGGAACTGGAGCATTTCTGATCTGGTGTCAATACCGGCAATAGAATTTATTGATACGGATATTATGATGCCCCCGGCGTCTTACCTTATTCTTACAAAAGATTTTTCAATCATTAATTATCATCGCTTAATTCCTTCTTTAATTCTGGAAATTAATTTACCTGTGCTTAACAACGATGTTGATGGAATTGTAATCCGGGACGACCGCGGTGCAGTGATTGATTCAGTTAGATATTTTAGCGATTGGGGAGGAACTAATGGCTATTCACTTGAAAGGAAGGAAGTAACTACCGGTTCAAATTTGCCATTGAACTGGGGTTCATCAATTGATATTGAACAGAGCACACCGGGAAGAATAAATAGTTTAACGCCGAAGCAAAATGATCTGTCAGTTGCATCGTTGAACTTTAGTCCAAGGTTTCCCGTTTCAGGCAACGATGTTTTTATATCTGCATTAATTATAAACAATGGATCATCTGATGCAAATAATTTTAATGTGGAATTCTTTATTGATACCGATTCAAACAATGTGGTAGATCAATTATTAAGTATTGAATCCGGTTTAGGACTTGCTTCGGGAGATTCGACCATAGTTACATCAACCTTTGCAATCCAAAACCTGACATCTAAAATTCTTACAGCAGTTAGAGTTGACTACCAGGATGATGAAGATACACTCAATAATTATTTTGAAAAAACCGTCGAGCCCGGATTTCCGGAAAAAGTAATTGTGATAAACGAAGTTATGTACAATCCTGCTGATGGCGAACCGGAATGGATTGAGTTGATTAATGTTTCTGATGATTCTATCAATTTACAAAACTGGTCTGTTAGCGATGTACTATCAACACCAACAAAAAACTTTATTATAAATGATGATCTGTATCTTCAGCCAGACGAATATTTGATCATTACAAAGGATATTTCCTTTAATAGCTTTCATCCGGATGTGGAGTCGGAAGTTGTGATCGTTAATTTTGGTGCACTTGGCAACACATCGGATGGAATAATTATTTATGATTTTAGAGATGGTATAATTGACAGCCTGTTTTATCTTTCTTCGTGGGGTGGTGCAAAAGGATTTTCTTTAGAGAGGATCTTTGCAGATGATTTAACAAACGAAAGTACAAACTGGACAACATCATTAAACCCCAATGGCAGCACACCGGGAGCTGTAAACTCTTTAGACAATGTGCAGCCTTACAAGAGAAATGATCTGGTTATAAACGAAATAATGTTTGAACCTGATATTGATAACAGTGAATTTATTGAATTTCTAAATCCAACGGATAATCCACTAAGCATAGGCGGCTGGAGGATAGAAGATGAAAAAGGTAATTCAGAAAAACTTTCGGAAATTCAACTTGAGATTCCCGCCAATGGATATTTTATTCTCGCTGCTGATTCATCAGTTGATAATAAATACAGGCTTGATGAAAATGTTAATATTACAATACTTAATGTTTCAAGTCTTGGGTTGGTTAACAACGGGGAATTGATACTGCTGAAGGATGTAAAGGGAAATACAATAGATTCGGTTTGGTATTCCGATAAATGGCATAATGATAATTTTGCTTCAACAAAAAATATTTCATTAGAAAGGATTAACCCAAAACTTAATGGTAATGATCCGGACAACTGGAGCAGCTCTGTTGATCCGGCTGGAGCGACACCAACCCAGCAGAACAGTATCTTTACAGATAACCTGAATACAGAATCTAACATTTCTGTGTCACCCAATCCTTTTTCACCCGATGATGACGGCTTTGAGGATTTTACAATTATTAATTATAATTTAACGCAGGCAACATCACAGGTTAGGATAAAAATATTTGACAGCAAAGGCAGGTTGGTACGAACATTGGCAAACAGTCAGGCAAGCGGTTCTTCCGGCTCAGTTATTTTTGATGGAAGAGATGATTCCGGCGAAGCACTGCGTATTGGAATTTATATTATCTTTTTAGAAGCAATAAATGAAGGCAATGGAGTTGTTGAAAATTTAAAAACTGTAGTTGTAGTTGCGAGGAAGTTGTGAAGAATAGAAAACTATTGTTGAAGTTAATACCTAGCAGTCAAATAGAAAATGACAAGTGTGTTTGACAATATTTGAATCAACTATTTTAGTATAATCCTGATATAAATTTTCTCTTTAAAATAAATGAAGATAAAATGTAGGATATTATCTGAAGATTATAATTTTGCGGAATATACCCAACTTTCCATAAAATTATCAAATATAAATTATTATTATTTTTACTAAAATACTTGAATTACTCTGGAAATTGAATGATATTTCAAATGTTTAAAAAGGAATTTAATTCTTTCATAAAACATTCACATTTTATAAGGAGTTGGAATAAAAAAAGCCCATCATTTGATGGGCCTAGCTAGGCCGATCCCGGAAGGGCATCCGAATCATTTCTCGGATGAGGGTTTTGGATCATTTCCCGAAACCCTGTCGGTCCCTTTTATTTTTAAACATAACATAGTACCGTTCTTTTCGCACAGTAAACAATTATAATATTACAATAGTGTAACCTTATAAGGTTACACTTGTATAATATTGTAACTATATCTAATATAACAACTATATCTAATATAACAACTATATCTAATATAATGCTGTAATTAAAGTAACACCTTCAAATTCGATTGTCAGGTGAATTCGTATTTAAAAGTTCATCCCTATTTAAAAATTTAACCTTTTCGCAGTTTATTTATTTAAGAATGTTAACATTTGTTAACTATGAGGTTCAAAATCTCCCCGATTTCCACTTAACAAGACTCTTCCAATTAGCAATTCCATTTTCTATATTTCATGACAAATTTTTTACAGTATAATTACATTTCTGTGTCACCCAATCCTTTTTCACCCGATGATGATAGCTTTGAGGATTTTACGATTATTAATTACAATCTAACGCAGGCAACTTCCGATGTAAGAATAAAAATCTTCGACAGCAAAGGAAGACTGGTGAGAACATTACTAAACAATCAGCCGAGCGGTTCTTTCGGCTCTGTAATTTTCGATGGCTTAGGTGATGACGGTGAAGCGTTACGGATTGGAATATACATAATCTTCCTCGAAGCAATAAACGAAGGTGCAGGAGTTGTTGAGAATTTAAAAACTGTGGTTGTTGTTGCGAGGAAGTTGTAGTAATAATTCGCGTTTTCTAAATCTTTTATTCTAGACCATTTTAGAAATTTAGATGACTTATCGCTACAAATATAAAAACCCCTGCCTATTTTTTAAGCAGGGGTATGGGGAAAAGAAAACTAAGTTGTTGGATTTATTTCATCAGCATTTATCCGCCGTAGTGCGAACGAAGGAAGACCATCCCTGCCTGCCGACGGGCAGGTTCTTAATCTCCAGACGATTATTATTTTGAAATTGAATCATTCCATTCACTTAATTTTTTAGCGGCAATATCTCTACCACCAATTCCAAATGCTATAGCAGCTGCAACCGCTATGGTTCCAAGGAGTAATCCAAATGCCATATTGATAATGTCATTTGCTAAGCCCATTTGCCTTAATGCCATCGCTGCTGCTAGAACAATAATAGCTATTCTAGTTACAAATGCAATTGTAGATGCATTCGAAATATTGCTCCCTTTTAGTGTATCGCTTGCAATATTTGCAAAATATAAACCTAAGCCCAATATTACCAGCCCAAATAAAATATGACCACCAAGTATTGTTATTTGTGAAACCAAATCAGATAGCGTCGTAAATCCTAACGTATTAGATGCCTCGATAATAGCAAATAACATCAATGATAGAAGTACAAGAAAGCCAACAATTTTAGATGGAGCTTTTGTTCCTTCAAACGGTTCCTTTTGTAATCCTAATTTTACAAATAGGTTGTTAAATCCAATTCCACTCAAAAGATTTTCAACAAATCCGGAAAGAACTTTAGCTATTATAAAAGAAATTCCAACAATAACAACTGCTGCGAATATAGATGGAATTATATCCAAAAATTTATTGAGCATATTACTGGCCGGTGTAGTAATAGCATCCAGTTGAAGAGCATTTAAACCGGCAATTATAATAGGGATAAGTATTAATATATAAACAATTAAACCAATTAAAGAAGATAACTTTTGTTTTCCTAAAGTATTGCTTATACCTACCCGATCACTTAATTTATCTAACCCAATGGCAGTAAGAAGACTTGTAATTATTTGGCGGAGAATTTTTGCAACAAACCACCCAACTAGTATTATTATAGCGGCAGTTAGGATATTTGGCAGAAAATTAAGAATCTTATTTAACATACCCTGCACCGGTTCTAACAAACCACCAAGATTTAGAGCCCCTAAAATTCCTGGCAGGAATATCAAGAATACTAACCAGTATGCAATATCACCAAGCGATTTGGATATTGGGATGCTTTTTGATTCTTCCAGACCAGATTTCTCCCCAATCTTTTCATCGACTTTTAATGATTGTAAGCCGGTAACAATTACTTTTCTTAATATGGTTGCCAGCAACCAGGCAATTAAGAACAGAGCACCTGCCCCCAGCACCTGCGGTAAGTAACTTAAAATTTGATTAAGTAAACTATTAAGCGGTTCAGTAATTAACGTTAGTTGCAAAGCCTGGAAAAATGCAACTAGTACAAATATCATTATGAACCAAAAGACGCCTCGTGAAATTGAATGCTCAAGTTGGAATGGTTTTTTGTTTTCTTCTGCATTAAATTTTTTGGCAAGTTTATTATCGAGACCAGTCTTTTTAAGCAGACTTTTTACAATACGAGCTAAAATTAAAGCTACAATCCACCCAATTACTAAGATGGCAATTGCTCCCAATAAATTAGGCACATAACTGCCGATCATTTGAGTAATATCATTAATGATCTTCTTCATATAAGCCCTCCTTTTTTAGTAAAATTATTTTGTTTAACTGCTAATACTTAATTTACTATTAATGGAGAGAAAAGTGCAACCTTAAACAAACTTTTTCTTTTATATCTATTACTAGAGATCTTATTAAGAATTACAACTTATAAAGAGAAGACGGTAAATATATTCTTTAATATTTGTACTAATATACTTTTCCAGTTAATTTGCAGTTAATTCGCATTGCGTTTATTGAGACGTTGGCTGCAAGGCAGAAGATAAAAGATGCTGTCTGAATTATTCAAATCTAAATTTAGTAACAGATAACAAAACATAAGTATCTTTGACCAATAGAATGGCAAGAATTAATATAAATATCAATCCGAAAATCCTGCAATGGACGAGACAAGAAGCAGGATATAATATTGAGGAAGTGGCTCAAAAACTTTCCATTGATTCCGACCGTTATCTGAATTGGGAAAAAGAAGGAAAATATATTCCTCTCGGCAAATTGCAAAACCTTGCTATTTATTTTAAAAGACAGCTTGCCGTATTCTTTTTACCGGAAGTTCCTAACAAAATAAAAAAACCGAAGGACTTTAGAAATTTATCCCCCGTTGATAGTTCCCTTTCTAAGGATGTATTACTCATATTAAGAAGAAGTGCTCATTTGCAAGGAATAGCCAATGAGTTAGAGGGGGATAATTATTGGAATAATAAATTAAGTTTGTTAAATGAAATCGATTACTTAAAAAGTGAACAAGAAATTATTAATCATCTCAGGGACATTATTGGAATAGATATCAAGCAACAACTTAAATGGAAAACCGATAGTGAAGCGTATAGAAATTGGAGAACAGCAATTGGAGAAAAACTGGGGATATTAACTTTTCAGTTTTCTATGCCCATGGATGAACTTCAAGGTTTCAGTATGACAGAAAGTTTACCATATATCATAGTAACGAACAGTAATCATAGTTACACAGGCCGTGTATTTACGCTTTTTCACGAATTGGCTCATATTATCAGACACCAATCTGGTATGTGTTTGGTTGATAAAGTAGAACAAAATCAGAAAGAGGAATGGGCTTGCAATACATTTGCAGGGAATTTTCTTGCGCCACAAAACACGCTTGTTCCAACAGATAACCTGAATGAGATAAAATCCTATGCACGTAAATTAAAAATTAGCCGTGAAGTTTATTTACATAGGTTAAAAGAAGAAGGTATAATACCTGATGTGAAATTTTACACTTTACTGGATGAGATAAAAGCAACTTACAAAAAGGATACGCCCAAAAAGAAAGGGTTTGTACTACCTGAAGTTAAGAGCAAAGCATCCAGAGGTGAGACCTTTTACAATATTGTTTTTGAAGCAATAAGTGCAAACCGCATTAACTATACAGATGCTGCACATGCACTAGGATTAAGAGTTAATCGGTTAATAAATGAAATCTAATACAAGAGAAATATTTTGTATTGATGCCAGTGCTTTTATTACAATGCACAGGTTTTATCCGATTCGGATGATACCTGATTTGTGGTCGCATCTGGAAGATTTATTTAACCAAAAAAAGATACTTTCGCATCAAATTGTTTTTGATGAAATAGTTCCAAAGACAGGTAAAAAGGATGAACTTGCTCAATGGTTAAGTAGTTTTAGAACAAATTTTATTTCGACCACACAAAATCAACTGGAATTAGTACCAGATGT
>JADFPP010000125.1 GCA_022562275.1 Bacteroidota bacterium | reverse complement strand
TGAATATAAACTGAAAGCGGTCAATATCTTCAGTAATATTTTTTACAATTATATTAGAGGGAATAGGCTGAAAAAAGCTGCCAGCAATAAATGAGGTGTCACCTTCTCCCGGAGCAGTAAATACTATTTCAAAATCTGCAGGGTAGTCAACTCGTTTGCCATTATAAGCCGGTGCAAACCTGGAGTCGAATCCAACCTGGATAACGAAATTACTATTCCCGCTTTTCCATTCAGTTTTATCCCTGTCAATAATCACATCAATGTCGCTTAAAATATCCAATGATATACCGTCTATAACCTTTGTTTGATCTTCACTACCTTGAATTTGTTTTAAATAAATTAGCGTATCGCCTTCAGTATAGTCTATAAAAGAATAATATGGAAAAGAATTGTTATGATATTTTGTTGAGTCTTCAAACTCTAATCTGTAAGTATGCAAATTTTTAATTGAATCCCGATCCAGAATGGTAACAGATACCTTTCCGGTTCCCGGTCCGGAACCAAAAAAGTTTTTTATTCCCGGTGAAATAAAACCGGCGGAGGGTGCCCTGGGAGTTACAACTGCAGTATTAATATCTGCCTTAATATTTCCATTGATATCTTTTTTTAATATACTTGTGGTTTCCGCAGGAGGTATTCCTTCTATATTTCCTTCAACTGTTACAGTAACAAAACCCTGATCGTAAGCAATAACAGCATAATAATAAGTTTGCCCATTTTGCACGGTTGTATCTACAAATGAATGCTTTAGCCCGCTATCAGTTCCTAAATTAAACTTTGCGCCGTTTACATCAATTGGATGCAATCCCTCAACACCATCAACTAAGTCGAACTGTGCAATTGGCTTTCGGAAGACCGGCTTTCCAAAGGCATCTGTTATTATTTTATTTTCTAAAAATGCAAATTCTGTTGAGCGGTAAATCTTATATCCCTCAAAGTTAAATTTTTGAAAAAATGCATCGAACGTAAACTCGGCTCTGTCATCCCAATAAAGTGTTACTTTACGATCACCCGCTATAACTTTTACAATCGGCTTATCCGGTGGTTTTGCAAATCTGTAATTTGCATTGTAAATTTGCTGAACTGTTTTCTTTCGCCTGAAAATATCATCCAGATCAATTCCAAAAATTAACCCCATCGAAAATCTTTCAGTCTCTCCGGTTTCCTGAGGAGAACCAAGAATTGTTGAATATTTATCTCTTCCAAATAAATGGAACAAATAACTAGAGAAAAAATTAGCTAAATTAACGCCTACAAGCGACTGCCCATGTGGTGCAGGCAATCCGGAAAGAACGTCCCAGTTTTCTTCATCATCCAATAATTCGTAATCATGAACTGAAAAGATCTCAAACCCGGTTAATCCAAGTTGATCAGATTCATCTTTATCTAATAATCCAAAATTAGGTTCCCCCTGATCTGGCATTCCATTAGCTTCGGTACCATCAAAATCAGGTCCTAAGTATGCTTCATCAAAGGGTCCAATTCCATCCGTACCTAAATCATCGTTAAGTGGTTCACCCTCGTCCCACTCACCATTATCGTTAGCATCAAGAAAAGTTCTCCAGTTAGCATTTTCATCTGCATCCCAGTGGGGTCTCCAGGAATAACCGTAAAACTCTCTAAATCTGGTCGTATCCTGGAACGGGTCTAGTAAAAATGGGTCCAGGTTTGGATCGGAAATGAATATAGTTGGAGAATTATCTCTTCTTTCATCAGTTAATCCATCGGCATCATTATCAATTCTATCATCCTGAAGACCGGGACTTTCAAGGAATGCATAAGCTGATAACCCAACCGGGCTCCAATTACCAGGAGTGCCAAACGGAACAGTTGACCACGCGTAGGAAATATCTAATAATTCGTTATAGTCTCCGGCATTATTTGATGAATTATCATGACCACCAATACCCCAATCAATGTATTGTGCGAAGAGAACTTTATCATAATCGGTTGTACCCATATTAGTAATCTCGTATAACCAAAATATTACATCCTCGGCAAGAACCTGAGACCATTGAAATCCCCGTGTTCTAACCTGCATACCCAGTCCACCTCTATCCGGGTCTTCCCTGTCAGGAAAGAAATTATTATTTAATATATACTCCCGATCTTCATTATCATCGAAGACAAAGAAAGTTTCTAAGTCGGCATTTTTAACTCCTTTCCCAAAAAATCCATTCCATACTCCGGCCCAATCAGATAATCTATCGGGCCAGGAATCCGGCCATGTATCCGGATCATCACTTCTTGCCGGAGCAGAATTAAAGAGATTATCATAACCGGGCAATGCCCACCAACCATAAGTAACACCTGTTGCCTGATCGTGACGAGTAAACTCATAATAGTTTGATTCAAGAGGATGAATAATATTACCAGCCGGATCCTGAGTTTCTGCCTGGACAATTATTGCAACACCATCAATGTAAGTGTGATTTGTACCTTTTGGCCATACTCCGCTCCTGCTTGGATCATTCAGCCAGTCTGCAATTTCACCGAAGTTTAAATAAACAGTAGAGACTAAATTTCCATCCATCAAACCTTTTTTTGTATTGTTATGGTTTCCTTTGTTCTTATCTACAAGTATTTGTGCTATAATTTCAACAGGCAATAGAATTAGGCAAACAATAAGAATAACTTGTATAAAGAATGATTTATTTTGCGATTGTATTTTCAAAACTAATCCTCCGGCATTTTCAAAATTTAAAATTCTAATGAAGCACCCAATACAATTTGCCTCGGTGCAGAATAAAAATCCGGTCTGGTAAAAAATTCGCTTAAAGTATTAACTCCACGCGGCTGTTCTTGTGCCCGTGTAAGCTCTAAAGTAGTCCCTGCTCTTCCTGAATCTGAGAAGACTTCAAGTTCATTTGCAGAATCAAAGAGATTAAATACTTTTAAAAATACCGAGATTTGCTGATCAAATAGATCGAAGAATTTTGTTATAAACATATCCATAGTAAAAATCGATGGTTTATTATCACTATTTTCCAACCCTGTTCGTTGGTTTTGAATTGCAGGTGTATATGGCAGCCCGGTTCCCCATCTGCCTATGGTACTAATTATATAATCTCCCGGAACGCCCGCAGTAACAGTAAAATTAAGAGCATGTGTCCTATCCCAATCCAAAGGAGCTAATTGTTTGTTTACTTCGATGGGAGGGTTAGCTGAAGCTTTATTAAAAGCATCATTAGGATCTGAGGCATTACCTTTTGCATCTTGAAAAGTGTAATCTAAGGTTGCACTAAATCCATTACTAAATCGTTTCTCAAACGAAAGAGTAAATCCCTGTACAGAACCATAATCAAGATTGATCAACTTACTGAATTTTTTGAAATTATTTTTTTCATGTAATTCACTGCCAAGCAGGTTTCGGATATCCTTCAGATAAGCAGTAACTGTAACACCATAATCACTAAAAAGTTGCTGTTGCAAACCTATCTCATACATAATGGTCTTCTGTGGTTGCAAATCAGTGTTACCAATAATATTTCCAATATTTTCAGGAAAGTTGCCTGTTAAAGGTATTCTAAAATTTGGATTTCGATATAGAAACTCAAATGGTGGAATCTGGAAAAATTGACCGTAAGAAATATGTATTGCACCATTTTCTGAAATAGGATAAGATATTCCCAGCCGTGGACTGAATTGAGATTTAACGCTTGCTGTTCCCATTAATGAATCAGGAAAAGGAGGCTGCAGATCGTCAAGAACGGCGATGTTATCAGGATCTAAAAGATATTTACCATCAGGTTGAAAATAATCAAACCTTACACCAATATTTACAATTAAATAATCCAGTTCAATTTTATCCTGTATATAACCAGCAAATTGGTAAGGATTTGTATTATAAACATTGAAGTTAAATGATCCGGGTGCAGGTAGTGTAGGTTTAAAATCTGTTGATGCATTAATTACTATCTGAAAATCTTCATAATCAATATTGTGGTATTTAAATTCGATGCCGCTTTTGATTTGATGAATCTGAGTTAATTGTGTAGTTAAATCCATTTTTCCTGTGTACGTTTGTGAGGTTCGATTAAATTGCCAATTTTGAGTTCCGCCGGTTAAAAATGCATTTCCGCTTACAACATTTTTTACGCTTGGATCAACATATCCCGGGTCTAATGGATCTTTAAAAACATACTGTTTGAAATCTGATTCGAATGCCGAAGCCAATACATCCAGGAAAGTAGAATTACTAAACACATGGGTATATTGTGTACTTAATAAATAACTGTCGTTAAATTTTTTGTAATCACCGTCTGGATTAAGTTTATAAATATGATCATATGATCTAAATTTTTTGCTCGAATATAATCCATTAATTACAATTCCCCGACCAGTGCCAACTTTAATAGCAATCTTTGCTTGCAATGAAAGTCTTTCTTCAAAAGCCATAGGAACAAAATTGCCGTCACCCGTTGACACAACTTGCCAGTCCGCAGGATCATTGGCTGAGAAATTAGAAACATCAGAAGGATTAAAAACTCTTTCACCAAATATGTATCCATCATCCTTAAAATATCTGCCGGAGATGAAAAATTTTAGTAATTCACCTGCTCCAGGTATAGGTCCAGAAAATGTGCCTTGTAAATTGGAAACACCTGTTGGGGAAATATTGCTAATATTATCGTGTAAATCTGATCTAGATGACACATAATCACCAAAATAACCTGAAAAATTAAAATCGTATTTATCTCCCGGTAATTTAGTTATCTGGTTCACAATCCCGGATAAAGCTTCACCATACTCAGCATTAAATGTACCGGTAAGAACCTGAATTTCCTGAATACTATTTACTTCTGCCTCCAATGTTGGTAAGCCGGTAAATGCATCATTGGTTGAAACCCCATCAACTAAATATGTAACTTCAGCTATACGACCACCTCTAAAATGACCATTAATGACACCTGCTTGCAGGTTAACTACAGATTGAACAGTCTCCAGGGGAAGCATTGCAATATCTTCGCCACTGATGCTAGATTGGGTTGAAGTTAAATCCTTTTGTACAATTGGTCGTGTTGCGACAACAATTACATCGCCCATTTCAACTGCTTCTACCAGCAAATCAAAATTTAATTTTGTGGTTTGATCGACTGATACTCTTACATTTTGAATTATAACAGAATTATATCCAATACTTGAAGCTTTAACTTCATACTTTCCGGGTGGTATATTTATAATGAAGAAATTTCCATCAAAATCAGTAGCCGCACCTAAGGTGGTTCCCATAATTATTACATTTGCGCCAATAAGAGGCTCACCATTTGAAGCATCAATTATTTTCCCGGATATTTTTCCGGTTGTTCCCGCTAAGGAATTAATGCTAAAAATAATGAGAAAGAACAGAATTGTTGCAAAGAGTAATTTTAAATATTTCTTAATCATAGCAAAAGGTTTTTTAAATTATATTTGAGTTCCCTCTAAAAAGGATTTATGCGTCATTCTGAATCCCGATAAGTCGGGAAAGAATCTCTAAGTCATTGTAAAATAAGAGATTCTTCAGTCGCTTTGCTCCTTCAGAATGACATTGATGAGCTTTTTAGAGTGGACTCATATTTACTTCTAACACAAAGAAAAAATAAAATATTAATATCCAAAAAAAAAGCCAGGATACTATTCCATATATAAGTATCCTGGCACAATTCAGGTTTATTTATTTCAAAAGTATCATTTTCTTAACCTGAACAAAGTTTCCAGCAACAACCCGGTAGATATATATCCCGGTTGCTACCTTCGATCCATAGTTATTATCCCCATTCCATTGTACACTATAAATGCCTGGTGTTCGCTCTCCATTTACCAGGGTTTTTACTTCCGTACCTAATATATCGTATACTTTGATTGTCACAATCGACTGCTGCGGGATGCTATACTTTATAGTAGTTGACGGATTAAACGGATTAGGATAGTTTTGAGTAACTGAGAATTCAGTAGGAATAGTTGCATCTTCTACATTCGTAGGAGATCCTGTTTTCTCTACCTTCAGATCATCCCAGTACACAGTTCCGGTAAACCTTGAGTATGCGTGCAGTCTTACCGACATTGCCACTGCCTCCGGATCATTCGGCACCTGTATATCTATGAAATACTGTCTCCAATCGAAGGAT
>JADFPP010000124.1 GCA_022562275.1 Bacteroidota bacterium | reverse complement strand
TTGCATAGATATGAAACTATTGCTTCTTCTGTAAAATATTCTTCAAATTGTTTCATAAGATTGTAAAAGAGAAAGGGTTCCTGTAATTGGCATAAATGCCATATTCTGACAAAGATACTGACATAAGTCGCTCACTTTTTTAAGTCCTCTAGCAAGTGAATTAACCGTTTATGAGGATGAAACTTACGACAAAGTCGCCTCGGAACCCTTTACTCTCTGTTTCTTTGTTTGATATCCTACTTTATTTGCAAAATATATTATTGTTTTAAAATTAATTTCTCCCGCTTGTGATTTATAGCTATTAAGCAGAAAATTCTTGCAGTTTATTTCGTCAAACTTTGCTTTATCCATTGAACTAAGTTTTAAAAAATAATTCTCTCCAACATCATAAGTGAAAGTATTTGCAATTGCTAATGCAACTCTATACCATTCTTCATAGGAATTAGTGATTGAATATTTTCTTTTTTCCAAATATTTAATAATTGATTGCATTGTTTTTCTGTCTATTGGTTCATTTTTATCTTTAGGATTAAACAAAGCATCACGATTACTTAAATGAACAGGGATAGCTCTTGTGGTTATATCTGCTGGTTCAGGAATAATCAAGATGTCAACTTCAAGAATCTCAAATCCAGTTATTGAATCCTTTAACTTAACTATGGGGTCGAATGATAAAAAGCAAAGACGAGTTGTGTCGCTTCCGCTAATGTCTAGTTCAATGTCGTACTTATCTGTGAAATATTTCTTCAATTTGAGAAATGCTCCCTTATGTGCTCTGTCAATATTTGTCTCGTTTAATTCGAATGTGAAGTGAAGATTAACTAAACCTTTAACACCCTGTTGGGAAGGAGATTCCCAAAAAGTAAAAACAAAATTGTCTTTAAAGAAACAACTTTTTACTCGCTGAAATTCTTCAGGATTAAGCTTGTCAACATCTAAGACAAGAACACAATTGTATGTTTTGAGATTTGACTTCTTTCGTTCTTTTTCAAAAGTTCCGCAAAAAGTAACTGCTGGCAAGTTTTTTTTATGATTGTTATAGCTTTCTTTATCACCAGACTTTAATAGATTTCTTAGGTTTGAAATTTGTCGCTCATGGATATCACATTTAATTTCTTTTATAACTTCAAGTATTGTAATTTCTTGGCTAAATGAAGACCAAGCATTTGGTTGATATGATACTTTTTGATTTAAAATATCATCAACATTAGAAGTGGATATTTTATTTTGAGTAGAGTATTCCATCAAAAACAACATATTGTCATATATAAATTTCTACTGTCCTTTTGCAGTTGTGTCCCTATCTTTTGCGCTAGCTGCCAAAGGATCTATATAAACAATTGCTCTAATAACCTTAATTTAGCGGTATAAACATAATTGAACCTGCCAGTCTTTGGACAGGTTTATTTCTCAAAAAAAATTAACTACATCCGGAAGTGGAACCGCAAGTTACACATTTAAGGCAGGTACCGTTCCTAACCATTGTCATACTTTGGCATTCGATACAAATATCACCGGTATAACCTTTCTGCCGTGCTTTTTTAATTTCAATACCCATAATTACTTTTTCACTTTCAACAATATTTTGTTGGTTTGAAGTATTAATAGTAGCAAGATTATAATTATAATTATTAATATTTCCTTTATCTAATTCAACCACTCTCTCACTAACAATTTCTTCATCAACAAATTCCGGTACTACAGCATCAAGACTTTTTACAATACCCGCCGATGCTTTTGACTTTATTTCTTCCGGCTCAACATGCGCCAAATCATATCTTCCCATATATGTTACTGCCAATTCTCTAAATATGTAATCGATAACAGAAGTTGCCATTTTTATCTTTTCATTACCGGTAACAATACCACTGGGTTCAAATCTTGTAAAAACAAATGCATCAACAAATTCATCTAATGGAACACCATGTTGTAAACCTAGTGAAATTGAAATGGCAAAACAGTTAAGCAAACTTCTGAACGCCGCACCTTCACGATGCATATCAATAAAGATCTCACCAATCTGTCCGTTGTCATATTCTCCGGTTCTTATGTAAACTGACTGACCGTTGATCTTTGCTTTTTGTGTGTAACCCGTTCTCCGATCGGGTAATCTTCTTCTTTTAGCAATATACCTGTGAATAATTTTTTCAGCAACTTTTACAATATCATTCTTCTCTTTCTCTTCCATCAAAATTTCCAGATCGTAATCACTTACTGAATTTAATGGTTGGGAAAGTTTTGAACCGTCGCAATACAAAGCGGTTGCTTTTATACCCATCTTCCAGGATTGCATATAGGCATCTTTTACATCATCAATTGTAGCCGAATTTGGTAAATTGATTGTCTTTGATATTGCTCCTGATATAAAGGGCTGAGCAGATGCCATTATTTTAATGTGTGCAAGCGGACGTATATATCTTACTCCCTTTTTACCGCATTTATTTGCGCAATCGAATACGGGATAATGTTCGTGCTTAAGAAAAGGCGCGCCTTCAATTGTCATTGTTCCACAAACGTAGTCGTTAGCCTGCGAAATTTCTTGTTTTGAAAATCCTAATTCAGAAAGCATATTGAAATTAAAAGAATTAATTTTCTCTTTTGAAATTCCAAGTTTCTTTACAAGAAAATCTTCACCTAAAGTAAACTTGTTAAAGGCAAATCCTATTTCAAATGAACCGGGGAGTACTTTTTCAACTTTGGTAATTGCTTCATCGGTAAAGCCTTTTGCTTTTAGTGATTCAGGATTAATATTAGGACAGCCTTTCAAAGAGCCATTGCCTTTTGCATATTTTACAATTTCATTTATCTGATCTTTGTTGTAACCTAATCTTTCAAGTGAGGGAGGAATGGATTGATTTATAATTTTAAAGTATCCGCCACCTGCAAGTTTTTTAAATTTTACTAATGCAAAATCAGGTTCAACTCCTGTTGTGTCACAATCCATTAATAAACCAATTGTACCGGTTGGTGCAATAACTGTTACCTGTGCATTTCTATAACCGTATTTCTCACCTAATTCCAACGTTCTGTCAGAATCTTCTCTGGCTGCTGTTAGCAATTCCGATGGACAATGTTGTGGATTAATCCCCATAGGAAATATAGTTAATCCTTCGTACTCTTCGTTTGGCACATTATACGCAGCTCTGCGGTGATTTCTGATAACCCTCAGCATATGTTTTTTATTGTTTTCATATTTTGGAAATGTTCCAAGTTCGCCTGCCATTTCTGAAGATGTTGCGTAAGCTGTCATATGCATTATAGCCGTTAATGCACTACAGATTGCAAAAGCCTCTTCGCTGTCGTAAGGAATTCCCTGACGCATTAATAAGGAACCAAGATTAGCATAACCCAATCCAAGAGTTCTAAAATCATAACTCTTCAAAGCAAGTTGTTTACTAGGAAACTGAGCCATCAATACACTTATTTCAAGAACAATTGTCCATAATCTTGTAGTGTGTCTGTATTCATCTATATTAAATTTCTTCTTTTTTGTATCGTAAAATTTTACAAGGTTTATTGATGCGAGATTACATGCAGTATCATCAAGAAACATATATTCGCTGCAAGGGTTTGAAGCTCTGATTTCGCCGTTTTCCGGACAAGTATGCCATTCGTTAATGGTGCTGTGGAATTGAATTCCGGGATCGGCGCAGGACCATGTGGAATATGAAATCTGATCCCAAAGATCTCTTGCCGGAAATGTTTTACAGGGTTTAGGTTCTCTGTCTTCCTCTTTGGCTTTCTTCTTTTCAACTCTCCAATATAAATTCCAATCACCATCTTCAATAACGGCATTCATATAATCGTTTGTAACCCTTATAGAATTATTGGAATTTTGTCCTGATACCGTAGCATAAGCATCTGAATTCCAATCGGTGTTGTAAACTGGAAACTCAATTGATTTAAAGCCAAGTTTTGCGAGTTGAATAACACGATCTATATAATTGTTTTGAATCATTGCCTTACGTGCTTCACGGATTGCACGTTTTAATTTTTTATTCTCAGTTTTATTAAATCTATCATTCTCCGGATGTTCATCGTAACAAGCCTTCATGATTGCATTTAAGTGATAGTTTGATAATTGAGATCCTGTTACAAGCGCTGCAACTTTTTGTTCTTCAACAACTTTCCAGTTAATATATTCCTCTATATCAGGATGGTCCAAATCCAGGGTTACCATTTTAGCAGCTCTTCTTGTTGTTCCACCGGATTTAATTGCACCGGCTGAACGATCGCCAATCTTTAAAAATGACATTAAGCCTGAGGATTTTCCTCCTCCGCTTAATGGTTCATCCGCACCTCTAATATTCGAAAAGTTAGAACCTGTTCCTGAACCATATTTAAATAATCTGGCTTCTCTTACCCAAAGGTCCATTATCCCGCCTTCGTTAACTAAATCATCATTAAGAGATTGGATGAAGCAAGCATGCGGTTGAGGGTGAGTGTACGCATCTGTTGAACGTGTTAATTCTCCGGTTTGATGATCAACATAATAATGGCCTTGTGATGGACCGGATATTCCGTATGCCCAGTTCAATCCTGTGTTAAACCACTGAGGACTGTTGGGAGCCGCTATCTGGAAGGCAAGCGTGTACATAAGCTCATCATAAAATGCTTTTGCATCTTCTTCAGAATCGAAATACTGAGCTTTCCAACCCCAGTAAGTCCAGTTCCCCGCTAAACGATGGAAAATCTGACGCGAATCTTTTTCTGACGTAAAACGATCTTCTTCAGGTAGTTGATCGAGTTTTTCAACATCCGGAACGGACGGCTGAAGCCATTCCGGTATACCTTCTTCATCCATTTTGGTCAGCAATTTCGGAACCCCCGCTTTTCGAAAATACTTTTGTGCAATAATATCAATTGCAACCTGCGAGCATTGATCAGGTACCATTATATCTTCCATTTTGAAGACAACGGAACCATCCGGATTTTTAATTTCCGAAGTGCGTTTAACAAAATTAATGGATGCTAATGGATTTTCTCCCGCTTTTGTAAATAGTCGTTTAATTTGCACCGGCTCTCCCGAGTTTGGAATAATTGTTTAAGAAAATATGATTTAATGAAAATAGGATATTTGCAATTGTTTGAGGAGTTGTTGTTCTCACGTATCGACTAAAAGAATTAAAATTATATAATTAATATTACCGGAGTAAAAATGAAGGAATAAAAAAATATTTGTTTAAGATAACATGCGATAAGAAATATTTTTGTACACCGGCATGACTAACTCTAACATATAATAATTTTTTTAATAATCAAATTTATTTCGCCAGAAAATTTATAAGACCTAATTTTAATAGAAAATCACACAAAATTTTTCTTTGAAAAACGCTCAACTTTATTTTCGCAGACTATTGACTTTTAGTAAATATTTTCAGTTCGATTGAATTCGCAAAAAGCGAAATTATACTTTATTTTTAATGTACCAATAATTATTTAATCCGGGATGACAGAAGAAGACAAAGTAATTGAGGTTCGAGGGCTTACCAAAGATTTTAAGGAAATCAGAGCAGTTGATTCACTCTCTGTAAATGTATACAGGGGTGATGTTTTTGGGTTTTTGGGTCCTAACGGTGCAGGTAAAAGTACTACGATTAGAATGCTGCTAACCCTTATTAGACCCAAAGAAGGTAGTATTAAAATATTTGGTAAATCGTTAATGGAAAATCGAAATGATATATTAAAAGATATAGGTGCAATAATAGAAAATCCGGCTTTTTATAATTATTTGTCGGCATATAAAAATCTTGAAATCTTAAGCCGGATGTCGGGCAGGGAAATCTCATCAAATAAAATTATGGAAACACTGGAAACCGTTGGTCTTAAGGAACGAAGTGCAAGTAAGGTCAAAACATATTCGCATGGAATGAAGCAAAGACTTGGTATAGCACAAGCATTGCTGCACGATCCGGAATTGATAATTCTTGATGAACCTACAACAGGCTTAGACCCGCAAGGAATGAAGGAAATACGAGATCTGATTAATTATCTTTGCAAAGAAAAAAATAAAACTATATTCCTCTCTTCACACATTCTATCTGAAGTTGAACAGGTGGCAAATAGAATGATAATTATTAACAAGGGTAAAACCGTGGTGGAGGGTAAAGTACAGGAATTACTGGATTCTGCTGAAATGAAAGTTACGATAGAGGTTGA
>JADFPP010000006.1 GCA_022562275.1 Bacteroidota bacterium | reverse complement strand
AATTCTAAATTCCATTTCAGATATTTCCAAAGTGTTATTCGTCTCATCTTCAAGATGCTTTATAACCCTTTCAAGATCATCCGGGTGAATGGTAGTTTTTATTAACGAAGGCTTCTGTATTAAATCTTCCACAAGAAATCCTGTAATTCTTTCAAATGCGGGTGTTACATAATGATAGCCACCTTCTGCATTCTTCCAAAACTCCCAATCGTTAGTTGTGGCTATAACTGTTTTGTATTTGAATTCAAAATCCATTAGCTCTTCTTTCATTTTCTCTTGTCTTTTGGCATACCCTAATATTATACTTCCGAAAATCAAAAAATATAGTACATGCGGCTGCACATTTATTATTAATAGATCCCAAAAATTTATCTCTGAGATGAAAATGTAATACATGCCAGCATCCGATATCCAAATGAGAACACAAAATAATATTATAAATACAATAACCCTGTTATCAAATTTCATTTTTACCCGGCAATAATTTTAATATTCTTTACTCTCATATATTTCCCCTTGTTAAACTCACAAATTTGATCAACAATATTTGATGTTCTATTTTCATATGTTTATGATTTCTTATTTTGGTCCCGACGTGTCGGGAAACTCGTCCCGATTCATCGGGACTCGTTTCATTTAATCTTATTATTTATGTAATGCTTTTTGTATTGCGATCAGTAGTTCGTCAAAGTTGTATGGTTTACTTATAAAATCAGTTACGCCCAGCTTGGCTGAATGGATAGCACTTTTAATATCTGCATATGCTGTAAGAATTATTACCTGTGATGATATATTTTTCTGATTCATTTCCTCAAGTACGTCAAAACCATTCTTCCCCGGCATTTTTAAATCAAGCAATACGAGTTGGACCGGATTGGTTGATAAATACTCGATCGCATCGTTACCATTATCGACGAAATCAACATCATAGCCAACCTCTGTGAGTTCTTCTTTAAGGATTGAGCATAAACTGATTTCATCGTCTACTACTAAGATTGATTCCATATTAGTTATTAACCTTTATAAGTTTATGATTCTTGAACCACATAATACATCATCTTATTCTTTAGGTGGAAATATTCCAATGGTTGATTTCACTCATATTATTGCTTACCTATTTCAATAAGAACCTTTGGTAACTTCTCAAACTCATCCGACTTGCTTAAAAAATAATCTGCCCCGTACTTAAAACATTCCGCTTTGTATTGAGAGTAAGGATAATTTGTCAGAATAATTATCTTTAGCTCTTCAAATTCATTTTTAAGTTTTCTCAAAACCTGCACACCACTTTCTCCGGGCATTTTTATATCGAGAATTACCACGTCGGGCTTTGTTTTTCTCACAACCTCGATTGCTTCAAGTGAATTACTCGCTTCACCTATCACTTTAACACCGGGTAATTCGGAAATAATATTTGCAACCCGCTCACGGACGAGTAGAGAATCATCTATAAGAACTACATTCATGATTGCTTCCATTGTTATTTCAGGAGGACCTTTGATTGTATAAGACATTAACATTTTTTTCTTTGCTGTAATTATTATTTTGAAATCAACATAGAAAATTTGCTGTAAAGATGGTATAGGCAGCATTCTGATATTTTTGTAGTCCTTTGTCTTACAATGGTTTGGGGTTGTTTAGCTTAGATTTATGTTTAAATAATGTTTGTTTTAAGAGTGGTTGGATTACCCTCAGAAATATTTGTCTTTTTAACGAGCACAAACCTTAGTTGTGTTATTTTTATTTGTTTCTGATGTAAAGAGTAGAGAATTGGTGGGTTATTTTAAAGTGCTTTTAGTTGTACAACAATATTTTTGTCATCACGAGGAGTAACAACGACGAAGTGATCTCAATTATTCCATATTAACAAATCATTCTATCAATCGATCAACTTATTTTTAATTGCATAAGATGTGATATCCGCCCTGCTTTCCAAATTCATTTTCTCAAAAATTCTTACTTTGTAGGTGCTTACAGTTTTTACACTTATAAATAGTTTTTCTGCAATTTCTTTAACAGTTTTACCCGCAGCCATCATTTTGAATACTTCAAATTCACGGTCGGATAATTTTTCGTGCGGAAGTATATTTCCTTCCCATGAAAAATCTGCCAATTTTTCAGCTAAGGAAGGAGTGATATATTTCTGCCCCAAATAAATTTTTTCTACGGCGTTAACTAATTCTTCCGAAGCACTGTCTTTTGTAAGGTAACCCGATGCGCCGGCTTTAAGAACACGCACAGCATATTGTGTTTCGGGGTAGATGCTTAACATAAGCACAGGTAATTTTGGCTTTACAATCTTTAATTCCTTTAGTACCTCCAACCCGCTTTTGCCGGGCATTGAAATATCGAGAATAACAACGTCATAATCTTCCCCTTTTATTTTCTTCAACAGTTCATTGCCGTTGGCAACACCATCAATTTCAGTAACACCCGGAACACCTGTAAGAATTTGTTTTAACCCTTCCCTTACAACTGCGTGATCATCTGCAATTAATATTTTCATTGGTTAAAACTCAATATTCCTAAAAGTTGTTAATAAAACTAATAAATATTATTTGGGGTTGAAACCCCATTATTTTTTTTAATTAAGTAACTCAAGTTGACCGGTTGCTTTAGAAAACCGTTAAAACGGTTAGTAACACAGTTCGTTTTTTTCTGAATTCCCACGATTGAAATCGTGGGTTAATGCAATTTCTTTATTTTCACACAAGCTCTTAAGTCGTGGGTTAATTTACAAGACCCTATGTTTTTTTTAACCGTTTCTCCGAAGGAGACCTTTGGACAACGGTTTTTCATATATCAGTTTCTAAACGGTCAACTTGAGTAAGTGAGATTGTCTCAAAAGTCAAGGTTAGGTCATTGCGAGGAATTTACGACAGCTTGCCCACGACTTTCGTCGGGATCGTGATGACATTACACCTTTTGAGACAACCTCCTATTCAACCGTGGTTATTCAGATATATATCCGATTCTTTTTATTTGTTGTTTCCCATCTCTTCTTTTAAAACAGGAATTGAAACTCTAACCTTTGTACCTTTTCCGTGTTCACCAACTATTTCCATTTCCCCTTTCAAAATATTTACTCTTTCTCTCATTCCAAAAAGACCAAATGATTGGGAGCTTCTTACCTGATCTTCATCTATACCAACACCATTATCAGAAATGTCCATCACAAAAAAACCATCATCTCTAAAGTTAAGATTTATATCAACTACCGTAGCACCCGAGTGTCTGGCAACATTGGTTAAGGTTTCCTGAAATATTCTAAATACAGCTATACCAATCTCATTGCTAACAACACCATCTTTTTTATTAACTGTAAAATTACATTTAACTCTGAATCTCTTCTGAAATTCATCCGCCTGCCATTCAATTGCTGAAACAAGACCAAGATCATCCAGTATGCCGGGTCTTAGCTGCGTGGCAATTCTTTTAACAGTTTGAATTGTTGAATTTATCAGATCAAGCATTATATCAAATTTATTTTCTTTTGCTCTCTCGTTCATTTCCGGATTATTTTTCATCCAGGAAATATCCATTTTTAAAGCTGTAAGAGATTGACCGAGATCATCATGAATTTCACGTGCAACCGATGCCCGCTCTTCTTCTCTGATCATCTGCAGTCTCGCTGCAAGACTCTGAAGACGGACATAAGATCCTTTTAATTTTTCTTCTATTCTCTTCTGTTTTGTAATATCAGTGGAACTGCTGACAAGAGCAGTTATTTCCCCTCCTCTGTAAACCGGACCGACACTTACAGAAAAATATTGAGTTTCACCATCTTTAGTGCTTTTCTCTATTTCATACGATCCCGGTTTACCGCTCCGAAGTACATTTTCAAAACATTCACGGGCCCTTCGATGAAATACCGATGGGACAAAATTATAAACTGATTTGCCAACAACTTCTTCTTTGGTAAGGTCAGAAACAGTTCTGTTTATAAATAAAATGTTTGTATCCTTATCCAGCATCATAATTTGATCGGGAGAGTTTTCAGTAATAGAGCGCCATTTAGCTTGTGATTCCTGCAATGCTTCCTCAGCCCTTTTTCGTTCTGTAATATCTTCTTTAACAGCAACAAAATGAGTGATCTGACCGTTGGAATCTTTTAATGCTGTTATTGAAGCCGATTCCCAATACAGCTCACCATTCTTTTTCTTGTTATGAAATTCACCGCGCCATTCACCACCAGCTTTGATAGTCTTCCACAAAACCTCATATTCTTCACGTGACATCTCGTCCGATTTCAAAATTTTGGGATTTTTTCCTAATACATCATCAACTGTATAACCGGTTACCTTAATAAATTTTGAATTAACGTATTCGATAATTCCCTCGGTGTCTGTAATCATTACAATTGCCGGACTTTGTTCAACCGAGTGAGATAATTTACGGATTTCTTCTTCTGCCTTTTTACGTACGGTAATATCGAGAATGATAGCTAGAAATACGGATTTATCTTCGAGTGTTGTTAACTGTAAGTGTACATCCACAGGATATAGAGAACCATCTTTACGCTTATGAGTAGTTTCGAAATTAATAATATTTCTTTCGCCGGTACGTAAAGGAGCAATTAAATTTTCAAGGGATTCCCTGCTAAACTCTGGTTTAATATCAAGAGCTGTTCGGTTTTTAAGTTCATCCTGAGAATAACCGAGATTCTCTCTTGCTCCTCTATTAACTTGAATAAATCTTAAAGTTTTTGCATCAAATATGTATATTTCATTAAGTGATGATTCAAGAATATGAGCTAGGCCGATTGCTCTTGATTGGACTAGTTTGCGCTCAGTGATATCCTGAATTGTTCCAATCATTTTTATGGGATTTCCATCATCATTAAATTCCAGTTCTCCCACGCCATGCACCCACCGCTCCTGCTGGTCATTAATCCTTTTAATGCGGTATTCTTTATTGAAGGATTCATGATTTGTCAACATATTAGTTGCAAAATAATCCTGCATCATAGCCCGATCTTCCGGATGGACAATCTGCAGCCAGCCAGATACATCCTTATTATATTTTTTATCAATACCAAATATATCATCCAGGATAAGCGAACTTTTCCAAATACCACCGGGAATATCTAAAACGTAAGACCCGAGATTGGCAACTTTCTGCGATTCTCTTAGCAGATACTCACTATCCCTTAGTGCTCGTTCTGCCTGCTTGCGCTCAGTTATATCTTTTATAACACCAACAAATCCAATTGGATTACCATTATCATCATGTAACAAAGACGATGTTATTTGAACAGAGAAAGAGGTTCCATCAATTTTTAATGCTTCAAATTCACTGTCTTCAGCAATCGATTCATAATAAGTCTTTCTATAAACTTTTAATACTCGAATTTTCTCAGAAGGGGCAAAAAACTCAAGGGAACTTTTTCCAATAAAGTCTTCTTCAGAATCAGAGCCATATATTCGCAATACAGCTTTATTAACCTTTAACATGTTACCACTGAGATCTGTCTCTACTATACCATCTGCAGCCGAATCAAATATCGCTCTAAGTTTTTCTTCACTTTCTCTTAATTCTTTTGCTGCCTGTTTACGCTCGGTGATATCGCGCCACACGACATGTAGAAAATTCCCTTCTTTATAGGGAATGGCAGTCAATAGAACTTCCACGGGAAAGACTTCTCCATTCCGTCGCTTATGATCCCACTCAAAACGGTGGCTCCCCCGATCAAACGCGATAGACATCATTTCATTTGCTTTTTCGAAAGAGCTTCTTCCATCCGGTTGCATTTCAGGAGATAACTGTGATGGGTGAGTCTGTAATAATTCCTTCTTGTTCGCGTAGCCAAGCATCTTTAAGGTTGCCGGATTGCAGTCGACAAACTTATTATCCTCAATTGTGAGAATTGCATCGGCAGATTGCTCAAAAAGTGTTCTGTATTTATTCTCACTTTCATGAAGTGCTTTCTCGGCTTGCTTACGCTGGGTAATATCGCGCCAGGAAGTCTGACTGTAAAGGATATTCCCTTGTTCATCACGCACAGCAGAAACATTCAGCATCACATCAATTTCGCTTCCATCCTTTCCTTTTAATTGAAGCTCTGCATTATGAACTTCTCCTGTATCCACAAATGCTTGGAATGCCTTTTTAACATCATCAATGCAATCGGGATGATACATCTCAAAAATTGATCGCCCAATTATTTCCTCTCTGGTATATCCAAGGTTATTCATTAGTGTCTGATTACATTGTAAAATCTCTGCTGTATGGGGGTCAACAGATACATACATATCCGGAGCATTATCATATAAGACCTGATATTTCTTTTCCGAATTCTTGAGGGCTTCCTCCGCCTGCTTGCGCTCGGTGATGTCCCTCTGAACGGCGACAAAGCCTTCCAACGTACTCCTTTGGTCGAATATGGAGGCGATGGTGAGAATGGCTTCATACAACGTTCCGTCCTTTCGCCGGTTCACAACTTCTCCCGACCAAATTTCCCCCCGGAGGGTGGTGTCCCACATCTGCTGGTAGAATTCATGCGGGTGACGTCCACTTTTCAATATGCGGGGATTTTGACCGACCACCTCTTCCGCCGGGTAGCCAGTCAACCTGGTGAACGCAGGATTGACATACTGGATGTTCCCCTCCGGGTCGGTCATGATAATGGATTCTCCCGCTGCCTCGATGCCGCGATCCAGGCGACGCATCTCCTCCTCCATCAGCTTACGCTCGGTGATATCTCGGGCAACACCGAAGATACCAACTACCTTGCCCGAATCGTCCAGTTGCGGTACAGCCCTGTCTTCCATCCAGCGGTATTCTCCTGTGTTTTTGTGCCGCAGCCGATATTCCCGATTACCACCTTTCTTACTTGCCAATATCTTTCTGGTATTCTGCTTCAACCCAGGAATATCATCGGGGTGAAGGAGCTTGAACCAAAGTGCGGGATCATTAACAAATTCATCCGACTCATAGCCAATAATGTTTTGGACCTTATGACTGACAAATTGGACCGTTCCCCAAAAGGGGTCTTCTTCGTTGATACTAAACATATAAACAATTTCGTCTATGTTCTTGAGGATCATACGCTGCTTTTCTTCTTTCTCCCGTAATGCCTCTTCCGCCTGCTTGCGCTGAATTTCGGCAGAAACACGGTCAGAAAAAATCTGCAAGGTAGATTCTGCTATTTTCTGGTTAGTTATTGGTTTTTCATTCAACAGAACTATGATACCCGCCACCTTGCCAGAGTTGTCAAATAGTGGAGATCCAAGATATCCATCGATACCCATTTCCACAAGCAGAGGGTCTTTTGGGAAAAGTTTCTGGACACCCGAAATATAGCAGCACAGGGATTGCCCCATTACGTTTTCGCAGGGGGTGTTCTTAAGATCATATTCAAAGGGCTTAAGTACATCCCCTTTGCCGACCCCTCCGACCACCCTAACTTTATCTTCTTCCACAAGCTCGCCAATAAAGGCATAATCAATATTTAGTTTATCTGCAAGATAATCTGAAACCTTGTTGAAGAATTCTTCGCCCGATACTGCCGAAAAACTCACAGCAATATTTTGGAGTGCCTCCTCCGTCTGCTTGCGCTCAGTAATATCCCGTGCGTATAGATTTATGTAACCATAATTCTCAATAGGGACACAGCGGATCTCAAATACTTTTTCATCACAAGTTTCCTCAAATTTATATTTGCCGCTTGCAGCAATTATGTCGGTCATTGATTGCATTAAACTAACAGGTAACTTATCCCCAACCGATGTTTTCCATTTACTCAATAACACATCACTTGCAATATTAGCATAATACACAGTGCCCTCGATATTAACTCTAAGCACCGGATCTGGATTCTCGTCGGGGAACCTGGACAAGCGCTCGATTTCCTTTTCAGCTTGTTCGCGTTCGGTGATATCGAGTGCAAAAATTATCACAACATCCTTTCCAAAATAGCTGCCTTTCTGTAAACGAATCAGCTTTGGAAAAAATTCTCCATTACTCTTTACAGCCCAAAATTCAAACTGCTGCGGTTCGCCCTTAAATGCTTTCCTGATATGTTCATTTATTTTCTTCCAATCGTTTTTACCCGGTGCGGACAAGGACTTAGGTGTCTTTCCAACAAAATATTCTTTGGGATAACCATACATCTCGATTGCACCCCTATTAACATCTATGAAACGTCCACGGGTATCTAGAATGTATATGGCATCAATAGCATTATCAAACAAGCCCCGGTAACTTTCTTCTGATATTTTTAGTTTCTCTTCGGCCTTCTTTCGCTCGGTAACGTCCCTAACAATACTAATTACCTGGCGTGCTTCACCGTTTTCTTTAATAAATGAAGTTGTGATTTCAGCCGGAAATTGTTCGCCGTTTTTTCTTTTTAAGATAAGCTGCGTGTGAAATACATCTTCACTTTTTTCCAAGGCACCTTTAAGTTTACTCCCAAACTCTTTATAACTTTTCTCATCCGGGTATAACATCTCTGTAGTCTTGCCTATTACCGCGTTAGAGTCATAACCAAAAACATCTTTGGCAGCCTTGTTCACAGATATAATTATTCTATCAGGTAATTCAACAGTGAATATACCTTCCCCTAATGAATCGAGAAGTTTTCCGAGATAATTTTTCTCCTCTTTTAATTCTTTCTCTGCCAACTTGCGCTCTGTAATATCTCTCATAACGGCTGACACACCTAACAGATTTCCCGTACTATCTTTATTGGTAAAGACCGAAATATCAATTGGTATCCGTGTACCGTCTTTAGCAACCCTTATAGTCTCCTGGCTCTCCAGAAATCCTTCATTTATAGCTCTAATAATGTTCTCTTTCTGCTCAGATCTTAGTTCCTCCGGCGCCAGAATATCCACCGGTTTTCCCAGTAGTTCAGACGGTTCATAACCTAATATTCTTTTTACGCTTTTATTTACAGATATTATTGTTCCCTGTTCATCAATAGTTGTAATAGCTTCGGGAATACTTTCAAAAAGTAACCGGTACTTTTCTTCGCTTTCCCTCAGTGCTTCCTCCGCCTGCTTACGCTCAGTGAGTTCTTGCTGAACCTTTCCAAAGAGACGGGCATTCTCAATTGCGATAGCTGCCTGGCTAGCTAAGATTGAAAGGAGCCTTTCATCATTTTCATCAAAGGCGTTCGATTCAGTGCTTTCAACATTAATTGATCCGATTGTGCGCCCGGTTATGCTCATTGGCACGCATAACTCCGATTGAATTTTGGAATCAGCAACAATGTAGTGCGGATCTTCCTTAACATTCCCGGTCCGAACAGGTTTTCCGTGAAGAGCAACCCAGCCGGAAATTCCGTCACCCGGCAGCTTAACAAGTCCTTGTACCCGGTTTAGTTCTTCACTAAACAATTCCTTATCAAAACCCATGCTTGTATGGGCTAGTAGATCAAGTTCCTTTCCTGATTCGCTCATTATCCAAATAGATCCACGGTGCCAATCTAGTATCTTTTCAAGTGTCTCAACAATACTGTGTCCAACATCTTGAACGTTGAGAAGCCGGCTAAAGGCAAGGCTGGCTTGATGGAGTGCCAGAATATTTTTCAAGTGGTTACTAATAGCCTCCTCTGCCCGTTTGAGCGGGGTTATATCGCTTGTAGATAGAAGCACATGCAAGTAATCAAGCTCCTCATTTTCATCTTTAGGCACCTGGAATTCAATAAGTACATTTCTTTCTTTGCCTATTAATGTTTTTGCTATTGCTTCAGTTTCAATGTTTGTTGCTCCGTTTGCAAAAGCAATTATTTCGTTCTTAAACATCATATAAGAGTTTTCCGTAAATAGTTTTTGCGAATTACTTATTAAATCTTCTTTGTTATTTGCCTTAAACAATTGCAGTGTTGCTTTGTTAACATCCAAAACTTTTATTTTAAGCACACACTTATTTACTTCATCCGGGTAATCGTTAAAATATTTTAGGAAATCTTTAATACCCTTTTCTTTTAAATCATCCAAATATTTTTTTAATTCTGAAAAGTCTTCCTCCCAGAGAGGAACCGGTGAGTCTTCAAATAAGCGGCGGTAGCGCAGTTCACTTTCTTTCAAAGCTTTTTCTGCATTTTTACGCTCAGTTATATCTGTTAAAGCGCCTACTATTGCTACAGTTTGCCCTCCCTCGATCACCGGAGCTTCGTTAACTTCTACCCATAGTTTCCGCCCTTTTTTCCCGACTAATTCAAGCTCATAGGAAGGCTGGATTTTGCCGGTTTCTATTGCCTTTTCGGTTAAGATAAGACCAATTTCATTATTTGGATTTTCGGTTAAAAACTCAGTCCATCTTATCCTTGCTTCATCGGGTTCACAGTCAAAGAATTCTCTTGTTCGTGGGCTAAGATATGTTAATTCGTGATCGGGTGTATGAGAATAAAGTAGATTTGAACTATACTCAATAATATTACGTAGTTTTATTTCATTTGCTTTAAGTATTTGTTCTGCGTGCTTGTACTTGAATTCTGATTGTTCAAGTTCTTCAACCCTCTTTTTCAGAGATTCAATTTCATCAATCGAATGTGGCTGGGTTTTATCGTGGTAGTCATTCATAATCAACTCCTGATATTTTTTCTAATTGTAAAAAGAAAGTAATAGCAGCAATGTTTTGTATAATATTTATAAAATTACAGTACATTTCTTAATAATAAAAATCAAGTCAACCTTTTATAAAAAACTCTGTGAATTAATATATTTTCAAAACATCCTTTACGGCTATGCTTTAGATGGGGAGAATTTTATTATACTATTTAACAAAAACACACCCGCGCGTTTAACTCCAAAAGCAAATTCATCAATAAAAATAATTAATTGATGAGGAAAAATATGTTTGAAAAAATGATAAACCGGTTTATGGAAATGGTTAAGATAGATAGTTAGTCTGGCAACGAAGCAAAGATGATTGAATAATTGCTAAAAGAATGTACAAAGATTAGGGCACAGGCAGAAAAGGATAGTTGCGGAAATCTTATTGCAAAGCTTCCGATAAAAGTTTGCGAAGGTAAAGAACCGATACTGCTTTCGTGCCACGCAGATACTGTAAAACCAGGTGTTGGAATTGTACCTATTATTGAAAACAGTGTGATCAGATCAACAGGGAAAACAATATTAGCCGCTGATGATAAAGCCGGCATAGCGGAATTGCTCGAATCATTGCGCATTGCAGAAGTAAGACCCTCTGTGGAGTCGGTGCAAGACTTGAGCATCCGCTGGAAGAACATATTTACATTGAAGATATGGAGAAGGCGCTAATAATAATTGTTGAGTTGTTAAGATTATCATCTGAGTAAACGCAATATATTTGTTCATCTCAATTTGTTGATTTCATTCATCAGTACTTCAACTCTATCTGCATCAACTTCATTTATCCAAGACCCATCAAATTTAAAATGAGAACCAACAATAAATGCATCGGCAGCCGGAAAATACTTTTCAATATTATCTGCTGTTAAACCGGAACCGATAAGCACTGGAATGTTTACTGTATCTTTCACTTTTTTTAATTCATCAATATCTGTTTCTTTCCCCGTGGATGTACCGGTAAGAATAACACCATCGCTAAGAAAAAACTCCGCTGCTTTCGCTGTTTCAACAATTTCAACATCCGATGTGATTGAATGCGAGCTATGTTTCTTTTTTATATCAGTAAAGATCAAAATATCTTCAGCACCAATCTGCTTTCTGTAACGCAGCAGTTCACCTGCATCTGATTCCATCAGTCCTTCATCTGCAACATGTGCAAAGACAAATCCCTCACTTCGTATAAAATCCAATCCGGCTGAATGAGCCGCAGCCAGCGCTTCTTTATTGGCACCCGCAAGTATCTGAATACCGCAAGGTAACTCCGCTTGGTTTTTTACTTCATACCCAATGATGCTCATAAAAGAAATTATTTCGGGTCCAACCTTTCTTTTCAGATAAGGTACATCGTGCATATTCTCAATTGCTATCACATCAATTCCATTATTTTTATAGATGAGTGATTCTTTTTTTGCCTGTTCAATTATATTTTTAACATCACCATCAAAATTAGGAGTTCCGGGCAGTGCCTTAACATGTATCACACCGATGATTGGTTTGCTAATTCCCAGAACTTTTTTTTCTTTCATTTTGGCTCCCAATGAATTCCTTCGCATGGAATATAATCTTCTGTTGGATGTTCATCATACTTCATACACAGAACAGCAGAAGGATCAAAATGCTTACAGGTTGAGCAAAGAGATGATTCCAATACATTTTTATTTTTTACTTCAAACTTTTTATAACTTAATACTGCAGGATGAATAATGATTCCATAGATTACAGCAATTCCTACTATTAACCACAACTGATAATCTATATAAGATTTTAATATCCAAATTGCAGGTATTGTAATGGCTGTTCTTATAATTATCCAGAATACTATATCGCCCAAAATTAAAAAATACCCTTGTTATTATTAGATTTATGTATAACTCTAAAATACTGATTAAAGTTTTTCAAGAAAAGGCTCTTCACTTATCAGTTTAGTTTAAATGAATTCTGTAAGCCATTTAATTTGCAAGAATATATTAGTAAATACAAATTAGGATGGTGTGATTTTATCAAAAAAAAATTTAAAATCACTAAGAAAAGCGGTAAAAATTACATATATTAGGGAGGAGAGTGAGCGCGGGTGGTCTCGAACCACCGACCCTCTGCTTAAAAGGCAGATGCTCTACCGCTGAGCTACGCGCCCTCAAAAAAAATAAGAACCGTAAATATAGATATATTGAAAAATTAATACAACTTTAAGCATTTTAAAGGAGCACAATTATGCCAGGAATCACAAACAAAAATTCAAAAATTCTAATTTGCGACGATGATGAAACTTTATGTTACTTACTTAAAGAACAATTACTTGAGGAGGATTATTATGTTGATACGGTTTACGGTGGGCAAGATGCCATAGATGCAGTAAAGAAAAACACTTATGATTTACTTCTTCTCGATCTGAATATGAAAGAGGTACGTGGAGAAGATGTGTTATCCTTTGTTACTGATTATAATTCTACGATCCAGGTAATTATTTTATCTGCCCAAGGCGAAATGAAGAAAGCTATAGGCTGTATAAAGTCCGGGGCATATGACTACATTGCAAAACCATATGAGTTTGATGATTTATTATTAACTATTACCAGAGCTCTTGAGCATAAAGAACTTATTGTAAAAACAGAAATACTCACAAAAGAAATTCACAAAAAAAGTTCGGATGCCATTGTTGGTGAAAGTTTGGCATTAAAAAAAATCCTAAGTTTTGCATCCAAAGCAGCAGCGTCGGATTCGAATATTTTAATTGAAGGTGAAACAGGAACAGGGAAAGAATTACTTGCCGACTTTATTCATAATCACTCTGCACGACGCGATAAACCATTTGTAGTTGTTAATTGTGCATCTTTGCCAGATCAATTAATTGAAAGCGAATTGTTTGGACATGAAAAGGGCGCCTTTACAGATGCAAAAAGTACAAAACAGGGATTGGTAGAAATTGCACACGGCGGAACTTTGTTTCTGGATGAAATTGGTGAATTGAGTTTAGCACTACAACCAAAACTTTTAAGATTTTTGGAAAATGGGGAATATAGAAGAATTGGTGGAATTACTAATTTAAGGTCCAGCGTAAGGGTGGTAGGGGCAACAAATAAAAATTTAATGGAAGAAGCTGATAATAAAAGATTCAGAAAAGACCTTCTTTTTCGTTTAAATGTTATTACTTTAGTAATCCCTCCGTTGCGTGAAAGAAAAGAAGATATCATGTTATTGGCAAATCACTTTCTTAAAGATAAATCTCCGGTTAGATCACCCAAAAGATTTTCACCGGAAGCCGAAGAGTTGTTAATTAACTATTCATACACAGGTAATATTAGGGAACTCGATCATATAATTGAACGAGCAATAATATTTTCTGATAATGAACTCATTTATCCGGATGATTTAAACCTTCCTCAGTCTTATCAAAAAGGGATGCTCGCTCAAAAATCAAGTGTCGTAAATGATGTAGATGAAATTTTAAGTATGGAAGATCTGGAGAAATGGCATATTCAAAAGGTACTAAACAAAAACCTATGGGATCGCACCAGGACTGCAACCCAACTTGGTATAAGTCCAAAAACACTTTATACAAAGATTAAAAAGTACGAATTAAAACCAATTAAAATTTAATGTCAGATAAAATAATTTCAAAGTATGGGCCCGAAATCCTACTTGGAATTCAAAATGCTTCAGTAGCAATTGCAAATGCTGATCAAAAAATAGTTTGGTACAATAAAAGCTTCAAAAAAAAATTTGGAACGGGTAGATTAAAAGGCATCAAATTAAGTAAAGTATTTTCTATTCCGGAAAAACTATTTTTAACCAATACACAAAAAACTTTTCTTCATCCAATTCCGGGATCTAACCATAATGTTTATATCACTCCTGTCGTTTCCAAAGATAGAGTTTCAAAGCAACCAGGTTATTTTATTGAGCTTGTCTCTAAAACTGAACGCGGCAGCGATTTAGCTTTTAACGCACATGTTGTCGATCGTAATATAACATTTTTAAATGAACTTAAAGAGCTTCTCGTATTAGTTGCTAAAGAAAGTTCTCTCAATAAAATTTCACTTCAAATAATTTCAAAATGTGCAGAGCTAAGCAAAAGTGTGTTTGGGTTAATAGTATATCGCGATGATATTGATAAAGATGACATTCTGTTCCATGATCCTGATGAATTGATAAAGAACAAAAGCGAAACTGCGAAGGCTGTGTTATCAGATTTTGCATTTATTAACAAATGGCTTGAACTGCATAAAAAAGTTCTGCTTGCACTAAATCAAAAAAAGAATATTGGCTTTAACTTAACTAATACTTTAAAGTGTGAGACATTGATTGTATCCCCATGCTTTTTTGAAGAGCAACTTTTAGCAACCATTATCGTTGGCAGAACAACCGGAACATTTTCAACTTTCGAGATAAACATTGTGAATCAACTGTCCGTTCTTCTTTCATTTGCAATAAGCAATCTTAAAACCAGGGATTTAAATGCTGCCTTAGAGAGCCGGTTATTACAAGCACAAAAACTGGAAATTATCGGGAAACTTTCCAGCGGTATTGCACACGACTTTGGCAATCTTCTAACGAGCATTTTTGGCAGTGTGAAACTTTTAAGAAAGAGAGTATCAGTAACAGATGATACAAAAAAGCTAATAGATAATATCGAAAATTGTTCTATTCGTGCAAGAGATCTTACAAAGGGGTTACTGTCGTTTGGTAAACCAACACCTAAAAGAAAAGAATTAGTAAAGCCTAATACTATAGTAAGTGATATCTCTAAAGTTATAACTCAAACCTTCCCGAGCACAATTACTTTTATTAATAATACAGCGGACCAACTGCACGATATTCTTGGTAACAGCATCGAGATTTATCAGGTACTGTTAAATCTTTGTGTAAATGCAAAGGAAGCAATGGGGGGGAAGGGAACATTAACTTTGTCTGCAAATAATCTGGTCATTAATGAAAAAAATATTATAAACTACCCTCTGTTAAAAGTTGGTAACTATGTTTGTATTTCAGTAAAGGACGATGGCGAAGGAATTAAAGAAGATGACCTGCAAAAAATCTTTGATCCTTATTTTTCAACAAAATCTAAAAATACCGAACCGAATGCTGACACAGAATCTAATTCCGGCTCGGGACTGGGACTGTATGTTACATACGGAATTATCAAAGCACATAATGGGTTAATTGAAGTTACAAGTAAAATTAATGCGGGAACTCAGTTCGATGTTTACATTCCTGCATTCGAACTGCCGAAAGATAAAAAACAGATGCCTGCTGATAAAATAATCCTTCTTGTTGACGATGAAGAAATGTTAAGTGACCTGCTTGCAGAACTATTAGAGTCTAACAATTATAATGTTATCAAAGTCTCATCCGGTAGGGAAGCGTTAAAAGTTTTAACGGAAGAAATAAAAGTTGATTTGGCAATAATAGATTATAACATGCCTGATATGAATGGCTTGGAAACTATTAAGGAAATAAGAAAGTTAGATTCTAATCTGCCTATACTTCTTTCCTCAGGTACGCCTGAATTAAACATTGATTCGGAATTGGACAACTACAATATTACCAGTTGTGTCCAAAAACCTTACGAATTTGAGACTATGCTGGCAACAATTCAAAAATTCATTTAAACTTTTGCTTCATCATCTATTTTTATCATTTTAATATCGCCGGTATAATCAGATAGCACCGGTTCCTTGATTGAATTCAGTCGGTCCAGTACATCAGTTATCTCCATTACTGCTGCATCTATATACTTAAGTTTACTAATCAAAACATCTTTAGAAATCTCATCTTTAGTCAATTCTCTTTTAATTGCCGCTGAAGATAAACTTAATAATGTAAGTGGTTGCTTAATTTTGTGGTTGGCGGTAACAACGGTTGCAAAGAATGTACTTCTTTTCTCTGTAAGCAATAATAGTTTATTTGCCTCCGAAAGTTTGAGCGCCGATTTGACTCGTGCAAACAGTTCAATCTTATTAAACGGCTTTTTAATATAGTCATAAGCCCCTGCATCCAATCCTTCCTTTGTATCTTCGGCTCCTGTCTTTGCCGTAACAAGAATTATCGGAATATCAGATGTCTTCTTATCATTCACAAGGGTTTTACAAACTTCTATACCATTTATACCCGGCATCATTACATCTAAAAGAATAAGATCGGGCAATTCGGTTTGTGCTTTTTCTATTCCGCCTTTCCCGTCGTATGCAGTTATAACTTCATAGCCTTCATGCTCCAGTCTGTCTTGAAGCATAAAAACATTTTCCGGAAGATCATCTATTACTAAAATTCGTTTCATAATTTCACTTTAATCTGTGTTAAAAACTGTTGGATTTTGGATGTAATTACAGATGACTCAACAGGCTTTGAAATGTAATCATCAAATCCATGTTTAATTATAATATCTTTATCGTTCATCATCGCTTTTGCAGTAACTGCAATCACCGGGATATTTTTCCATTCTGAATTGCTTCGAATTCTTTCTATCGTCTGGAAGCCGTCCATTTCAGGCATCATTATATCAAGTAATATAAGATCCGGAATAGTCTTTTCGAGAATTTGAATACATTCAACTCCGTTTGCTGCAAGAATTGTTTTATAATTACATGCTTTCACCATTTCGTCAATCGTAAATAATGTGTCCTGATCATCATCAACTAATAGAACCTTGCCCAGAGTATCTTTTTGTAAATTTTTCGAATTGCTTTCGTTATATTCGTTATTATTATCATCCTGATAGATTGGCAAACATTTTTCGTGCTGTTGAATTCTATCCCTTACAACTTTTAATACGTCAAGAGGATGCCCTTTTGATTTAACAGCTATTTCCTCAACAATGTTATTAAGTGAGTTTCTTTCTTCCTCGCTTAAATCTTTTGCAGTACTAATTAAAAGAGGAATATGTTTGGTCCTGACATCGGATTTGAGTTTGTAGGAAAGTGTTATGCCGTCTACCTTCGGCATCATAAGATCGAGAATAACAAGATCCGGTCTAACTTCAACTATTTTACTAAAGGCAAGTTCACTATCTTTTATATATTCAATTACTATTTTATCGTCACAAAACTCTCTTTTAAATTTTTCAAATTCCTGTTCATCATCATCTACAATTATTATCTTTTTAATTTGCTTGTTCGCCAGACTCTCTAACCTGGAAAATGCGGATAGCAATTTATCAGACGAAATGGGTTTAACAAAAAATTCGAATGCACCTAAACCATAACCAATTTGCTTATCACCATTAATTGATATAAGTATAACGGGTATATCTTTAGTAGCATCATTTTCTTTTAAATCTTCTAAAACACTCCAACCATCTTTGTTCGGCATCATTAAATCAAGCGTAATAGCAAACGGTTGTTTTTCAATTGCCATCTGTATACCTGATAATCCATCCTTTGCAAAAAGAACTTCATATCCGTTAGATATTAAATACTGACCGATAGTATACCTTACTTCATCATCATCATCAATAATAAGTATTGGGTGTTTCCTGTTTTTTATAAGTGTTTGAGTATTAACACTTTTTACCTTTTCCCTTTCACCGGCTGAAACAAATTTAAGTGGAATTGTAAATGTAAATGTTGAACCCTCTCCTAATTTGCTTTCTACTGTTAATTCACCACCAAGTAAATCCGCTATTTTTCTACAGATAGATAAACCAAGTCCGGTTCCACCATATTTTCTTGATGTAGAACCATCAGCCTGTCTGAATTCTTCAAAAATTACATTTTTATGTTCCTCAGATATACCAATTCCCGAGTCTATAACATCAAATTTCAATTTATCTTGTGAACTGTATATCTCAAGATTAACTCCACCCGTTTCCGTAAATTTAACAGCGTTACCAAGTAAATTAATCAGTACTTGAACTACGCGGCCCCGGTCTGTGTTAATGAGAGTTCTTGTATTTATCTTTCTTTCTACTTTAAATTCTATTTTTTTATTTATAACAAGAGGTGAAATTGAACTTGATACTTCGTTGATTAGCTCTTCCAATAACACATCTTCCGCTCTTATCTCCATCTTTCCCGCTTCTATTTTAGAAAGATCAAGTATATCATTAATTAATGCCATCAATCTCCGGCCGCTGTTGAATACAACTTCCAGCCGTTCATGATCTTTTTCATTCAAATCGGCTTTTTCCAATATCAGTTCAGTAAGCCCTAAAATTGAATTCATCGGTGTACGAAGCTCATGCGACATACTTGCAAGAAACTGGGATTTAAGTTCGGTTGATTCCTCAGCTTTTTGTTTTTGAATCTCGAGTTGTTTTGCCTGATCCTTTAATTCATTATGAAGTTCTACCAGCGAATCATTTTGTTTTTTAATTTGCAAATTTTGTTTTTGATATTCTTCATTAAGTTTTTTGAGTTCATTTACAAAATTTTCAAGTTGCATTAATGTACGTGAGTTCGTCAGTCCTATTGCCAACTGCTCACCTATTTTTTGTAAATATTCTTTTACTTCCTCTGTTGGTTTTTCAATAGAGCCCAATTCAAGAATAGAAATAATTTTATTATTATAAACCACCGGGACAAGTAAAAGATACCTCATCCTAAAGCTGGTTAGCCCCGCCGATACTACCGGCAGTTCATCACTAGAATTAATTTCTATTATTTCTTTATCGCGCATAAGAATATCATAAAATCCAAATTCTTCCTTTTTTATGTTTTTCTTTTTTTCATACCCATAAGCGCTCAATAAACTCAACCCGTTTTCTTCAATTAAATACAGCGCTCCCATCACAAAATTACATGTTGTAATTATCTTTTTAAGTGCGGCTTCAGAAATTTCACTAAGTGAAGGATTTTGATTAATCAGCGAGATAAATTCTGAATATTCGTTTTTTGCTTTCTGGTTTTTTGCTAATTCATCCAGCATTAGGTTAAATGCCTGCCCTAGTTTACCAATTTCATCTTTACTCCTAACTTTAATCTTGTTTTTAAAGTCACCTGATTTTGTCTTTTCTGTTGCATCACTTAAATCGGTAATTTGTTTTCTAAGTTTAGTAGTAAACAGAATGGTTAAGATGAGTGAAAGAGCAATCCCCGTTATTCCAACAACTAAAAAAATGTCTCTGAACGTCGATCTCAGTTCGGCAGCTTCGCCCATCTTAGTAAATATTAAAAACGATAAATCCTTATTAGTTGTTTGGAGGTCGGCAGGTTTATAAAGGGTAGCCAGAATATCACTTGATTCGGCACCTTGAGAATATACCTCAAAGTTGTTTTTTCCGCTAAGAAATTTACTTGCCTCTGTAAGAATATATAAATATTGTAAGTTTAAGTTTGAATTTGAAACATCTGTGGGTGTACCATTTAATATGATCGCAACATCCGAATTTATTTTTTCAGAAAATTTATCAAGTAGTTTTTCATTTAAATTTATTCCGTAATAAAACAATCGCCCATCGGGAGTTTGATATTCGGCACCAATTGCGTATGGATTATATTTAAAAAATTGTTCCAGATTACGTGGGGTTTTAGAAAAGCTAATATCGCTGCTGATGGAATATTTAACAATTTTCTGGGGATGATCTGAATTTACCTCTAAAACAAAATCCAAACTATTTGTTCTTAGATGTCGGTATCTAAATACATCATTAATGTTGTTTGATATCATACTTAATAGCTCATCTTCAGCTTCAAGTATTTTACTCCGGTAGGCATAAATAAAATTGTTAGCTGAACTAATAAGACTATTTGACTTTTGCGAGGATAGTGTTTTATAAAGAACAGAATAAAAAGCAGTTACCGAACTGCCCATTATTAAAACAACCACAACAAAGTTTATCAGGATTATTCTTATACTTATCTTCATACACTAGGCTTCTCGCTGAACTGTTCTTCGAATGGTTATTAATAGCTCGTCAAAGTCATACGGCTTGCTTATAAAATCACTGGCACCCAATTTTGCTGAGTCAATTGCACTCTTAACATCAGCGTATGCGGTTAATACTATAATTCTTACATCAACATTCAGTGCTGATAATTCCCGCAGCAACTCGAAACCATCTTTCCCAGGCATTTTAAGATCGAGTAATATGAGATCGACATTATTGTTTTTAATGTATTCATATACTCCTTCTGCACTAGTAAGAAAATGCGTGTTATACCCTACATCGCTTAATTCTTCAGAAAGTAATGTACAGAGATTTACATCGTCATCAACAATTAGTATTGATTCCATGATCAGTATAACTCTTTAGAAGCTGATTCGTTGAGTTGATGATATTTAATCCTTTCCCGGTCCTTTTTTACCTGAGATCGAATCAGATTTTTTGTGTCGGGATGAGCAAATCTTTCTTTCAACGTAGGAACTAATTCTGCTTTAAGTAATATTATCAATTCTTTCTTCCTTACGATGGTTTCATCACTACCGGTTAAGTATCTAATGCCAAACACCCACCAGGGTAAGTCTTTGAGAAATGGAATTCCGTTTCTTACGATTACTTCTTCATTAACAAAAAGACCGCCTAAAATTGTTTCTTCTCCATCTAGCATAACAATTTGAGTTTTAGCGTTTGTTTTTCTAATCTCGGTTGTTGTTTCGTTTTGTGAGAACGAACTTCTTTCAACCATTAGATCTAATAGTATATAATTAATACCTTCTTCATTATGAATATATGGTGTTACTTCAATTATGGTGCCTGTAGGGAAGAATTTTTCAACAGTGTTGCCGGCAAAGTCTCTCGTCCTCACCGAAAAATCAGAACCTACCTGAATACTGCCTTTACTTTTGTCTCTTACTATAATACTTGGGCTGGCTATTATCTCTCCTATATTTTGTTCTTCAAAAAATTTGAATACGGCAGTAGCATGTCCGAAAAAATTGCCCACAGAAAAATCAGAGGTAACCCCCAGGTTAAAATCTGATGGTAAAGCAGTTGTCCCTCCACCCGAGCTTCCTCCATCTCCCGAACCACTTTGTTGAGATTTTTCCGTTTTTGTTCTTAACAAACCAAATAGGTCGGAACTTTCGCCCGAAAGAAGAATTTGCCAGTCAATCCCTATTTTTTTTGACTTTTGAATATCCATTTCGAAAAACACGGCGGAAATTTTAACTTCTCTTGAATCTATTGATGCATAAGTTTCGGATGAGCGTTCTTCATCCTCACTTTTACCCTTAATAACTATAAGATCCTGCTTTTCTTCAAACATCAGATTAGCATATTGAACAATTATTAGAAGAGCTTTATCATAGGGCATATTAACTATTTCTACTCCTATGGGATCTGTTATTTCAACAGTGCTAACTATTCGCTTCCCGGTAATACTTTCACTCACTTTACTTAATAAGTCAACCGCCTGGTTGAAGGGAAGTGACTCAGACATTGTTACGAGTTCATCGGGATTGTTATAATCCTTAAATCTTCGCTCCCAATATTGTTGTGCAAAAATTTGCATTGCTATGAAAAAGGACAAAACGAAGTATGTTGTAATTGTTTTCATAATTATACTCTCATTGAGTTTTTATTGTTTTTCAATTTCCAGTTCAAGATTAATTCTTTCAATTATTCCACCTTTATTAAGAATAAAATTTACGTTGTTATTTTCGTAATCAATCTTTGTTAAATAACCGAGATAAACCTGCTCACCTTCCCAAACAAGATAGGTGTTGCCATAAGAATCGGCAATAAACGCTCCTTCAGGAATGAGTGCCAAAAGTCGTGCTTCCTGTACATCTAATAGTTCGTCAACATTTGGCGGTATTTCATTTCTTATCAATGGATAGAAGGCGTCATAAATTGGACCAGTTCTAAGGTCATTTTCCACAAATTCCTTTGGTGCAAATCTGCTGTCATTTGAAAAATATACCTGTGTGTTCAGTTCAAAATTTACAAGAAACATAGGCATACTTTCTTTATCTGTCTTTATTAAATTACCTGCATTAAGATTAGTGACTTTTTTAAGTTCCTTGCTGTGCTCAATTGAATATATTAGTTGAAAAATCTCATTATAAAATCCACTGCCTGATAGCTTATATTCATAAACAGAAAACTCTTTATCCTGTAATTGATTTTGAAATTCAACATTAACCTGTGTGTACTCGGAAAAATTGGAAACGATGTCGTTAACAAAGTTGTAAAAATTTATCGAGGAGAGGTCTTTGGGGATGTTAAATTTCCTGCTTGAAAGGACCGAATCCAATATTGCAGAACGTATTGTTAGTTCATCATACCTTGCAGCCAACTCAACCGGATCATAAGAATTCGCATCTAACTCTTCCAGCTTGATCTTCTTTTCCGAAATAGCACTACGTTGGAATGTGAAGATGTAAATACCGCCAATCAGTAAAATGATTAGTAACAATGCTACAAGGCTTAATGTGCTCCTTAATTTCTTATTCATTTTTTTTCGGATAGGTTGATATATTAAATGTTAAGTTAAATTTGTATGCATTTCTGTCTCTTAATGGTTCGTAAAACATATTTTGCAAAGTTGCACTCTTTATAGAATATGCGAAGTCTGTAAGTGCATACCTCGATAAAGAATATCCTTCAGCAAGAATAGTCTGTTTATCAGTTCGCGTAAGCTTTGTTAACCAGATACTTTTTCGCTTACTTGTAAACTTCGACATATCTTTTAAAATCTCATTCCAGACACCAGTGCCCGCTGCGGCAGAATCTAATATTGCCTGGGTTTGATCGAAGCCGCTAATTTTTCCCTCCAGTTTGGCAATTCTACCTAGCATCTCCTGATTTTGCCTCATCAATAATGTCTTCTCGGCTATTTCTACAGTAAGCATTTTATTCTCATTATCGTTTTTTAGTATCTCCAGAGTAATCAGAAATGTAGCAAGGAAAAGCAAAGGGAGCATAGCGTAACTATGCCAGGAAAATTGAAATATTTTCTGATCTTCCTTAACAGATTTAGGAAGTAAATTAATGCCTTTGTGCAATTGATTAATTTCATCATAATAATCAATTGCTATTGATATTGGTATACTGTAAGCAGAGAATTTTTCCTTTTCTTCATCTTCGATTTCTGATAAATCAAGATCATCAAACTCAAGCCTGCTTACATTCGCTTCAGGAAAGGTACCGTAAAATGAAAGTATAAGATTTTCGGAGTCGTCTTCGCCGCAAACAATAATGTTATCGAGCGATGGTATTCCGCCGGTTTCCATTTCAAGTAGAATTTTAGAAAAATATACTTCGTATGTATGTAAGTTTGCAGTTCCAATATCCAGTGTAGTACCAATGTGTTTTAATTTTCTTCCTTGTAAGAATATTAATCTAGTATACTCTTTCCCTATGTAAACGATAAGGGAGTGATCATCGGGGAAAAATTTCTTTTTCTTTGCGACGTAATAACTAAGGGAGATGTCTGAACTCTTAACCGTAGGTATTTTATAATTTCTTTTACCACTCAGGCGGGCAACAGAATTAATTAAGTTTATACATGGAACGTCACCAACTATAAAAACCGAGAGTAAAGACTTATCTGCCAACTCAATATAATCAAGACTATTTTTCTCAACAGTTAAATTTTTAGATTCCAGAATTTCATCAATAATCGCCTGCTTAAGTTTTACCGGCTTAGGTGATCTTGGTCCTTCATATAGGTGATAGTAGATAGACGGTTCTGTTAATGCCGGAATGAACAAGTGCTTGTTCGCATTTAATCCGGCAAGCGCATTTTGCATGTTATTTATAGCAGTTTCTGCATGATCAGTCTCGAATGATTCTATTTCGCCGTCCATTCCTTCTAACTGAAGAGATTCATCATCAAGATTGAATGCGGTTGCTTCAGATTCAATCTTTACTGCCGATTTTGTAACGCTGATCGATGCTATTCTGAGAACTTTAACTTTGTCTGTCTCATTCTCTTTGTGAACAATTGCTAGTTTTGTGTCGTTTCCTTCACAGTATATACAAACAAGTGGTTTCATGATGGTGATAATATTTGATGTATTCGTGTTTTATTATTTGCATAAGTAATTGCTGTTTCAAGCGAAATCAATTTTTGTATATAAAGTCTTTTTAGATCTTGTTCCATCGTCACCATTCCCTGGGGTCCGCCCTGATTTATCATCATATATATCTCGCTTGTGTTGTTATTTTTTATTGCTGCTTTTACGCTGGGTGTAACTATTAATACTTCTTTAGCCATTACTCTCCTACCGTCAAGTGAGGGAACCAGTTTCTGAGAAATTACTGAAATTAGAACGTCGGCTAAACGATTACGAACTCTTTCCTGTTCTGTAGGATCCACTTCTGCAATTATTCTATCCAAAGATTCGGTGGCCGAAGAAGTATGCAAAGTTGAAAATACTTTATGTCCTGTATCCGTTACTTCCAATGCTGCCATTATTGTGTCGACATCCCGCATTTCACCTACAACAATAATGTCGGGGTCCTGCCTAAGTGATTGAACAATTCCATCTTTAAAGGATAATACATCGCGTCCAACTTCTCTGTGTTTGATAAGGCATACATTAGATGAATGTACATATTCAATAGGGGCAGAAATAATTATAACATGTGCAGGATCAAATCTATTATGATAATCTATTATCGAATCTAATGTTGTCGATTTACCAGACCCGGTAATACCTGTTATTAATGTTAAACCAAATTTTATGTAATTATGGCTGAACGATCTAATAGCGAGAGGGTGAAATCCTAACGAATCCAAAGAGCGAACAGTCAAATTGATCAGGCGCATATTTAATGCAAGTGAATCGAGATCAAAATATGCATCTGCTCTGAATCTTACTTTTATTTTTCTTTTTTCGTAATAATATGAATAACTAAAATCAAGATTACGATTAGATATTAAGTATTGTCTTTGATTTTCATTAAGAAGGTTGAGAATTATTAGCGCAGATTCATCTTCAGTAAACTGAGGAAGGTCTTTAATCCTTTCTTTAACACCGTGGGTTCTCATCCATATATATTCTTCGTTTCCATGCCCGCCAATTTCTATATCAGATGCTTCTGTTTCAATCATTAGTGTCAGTGTTCTATCAATGAAATCCCTAAGCTTTAAATTATCTTGCTCTTCCAGGCTCCCACTGTTCTCTGCTATGTACTTGACCCTATCAGGGCCCATATAAGAGACTGGAATCTTGCTTATAAATTCTTCAAGAATTCTTTTCTCATCACTTATTGTTAGTACGTTGGTTTCAAACACTGTATGTATTACTCATATAATTATTTCTTAAAATATTACTGTTAAATAACCGGTTTAACCTTAATTTCTATTAGATAATTTAAAATTTGAATTAATCTTCAGTTGTTGCAGAAAGAACCTCTTCAATAGATGTTAAACCAAGTTTTACTTTCTGCATTCCGGATTCTCTCAGATTTGATGAACCGTCCTTTTTTGATTGAATTCTAATACTTTCCTCGTCAACTTCGATGCCAGATTTGACAATTAATTGGCGTATCTTTTTTGTAAAATAAAGAGCTTCGTGTATTGCCAATCTGCCTTTATAACCAGTTCCGTTGCACTTATCACAGCCCACGGGTGTGTAAACAGTATACTCCTGCCACTCTTTTATATCTAAACCCGATGCATTCATTAAATCTTCATCAAACTTATTTAAACTCTTTTTACAATCAGAACATAGCTGTCTAATCAACCTCTGTGCCACGATAAGATTAATTGCATATGCTATTAAAAATGGTTCAATACCCATTTTATATAAACGGGAAATAGCGCTGGGCGCATCATTAGTATGAAGAGTTGAGAAAGTTAAATGACCAGTGTTTGCTAATTTAATAGCCGTTTCTGCGGTTATTTTATCTCTCATTTCACCAACCAATACAATATCTGGATCGTGCCTTAGTATTGATCTGATCGCCTGTTCAAAGTTCATCTTATAGCCTATCTTAAGCTGCCTGGCACCTTCAATAACATATTCAACAGGGTCTTCAACCGTAAGAACATTTACTTCCGGTGAAATTACCTGGTAAAGAGCTGCAACGAGAGTGGTGCTCTTACCACTACCGGTTGGTCCCGTAAGGATTACCATTCCCTGTGGTTGATTTATAGCTTTTACAAATTTTTCCTTTGCAAAACCTATCAATCCAAGTTTTTCCAGATCTCTTATTACTTTCCTATCATCAAGTATTCGTATTACAACACTTTCAAATTTATTTTTTAATTCTGTACCAACAACCGGAAGGACAGAAACCCTGAACCTGATTATGTGATTGTCTACTTCACGCTGAATGAATCCGTCTTGTGCCAATTCTCTCTCAAATCTATCCATTCCTTTGCCCCTATCCTTTACAACGGCTACAACTGCTTCGGGAAGAGTATTTTCCTGAACATGCCATAAATGTAATATTCCATCGGTCCTGAAATATATTTCTGTTTTTCTACCTGCTTTGGGAATGAAATGAACATCGCTTGCACCTCTTCTTACGCCTTCCAGCAAAGCACCTTCAATAAGATTTATCAGCGCGCTTTTGTTTATCTCAGCATCCAGCTCATCTTCATCAAATAAAGACTCCTCCGGTCCTTCCAATTGGAATATATCTTCGTTATCCTCTAACGCCTTTAAAAATTCATTTTCGGGTGGAAGGATTTTTTTTATCAGTTCATTATAATCGGTTTTATTTATGAATATAACTTCATATCTTTTTGCATTCAGTCCAAAAGCAATTCGTGGTATTTGTCTGTTGGTGGGATCGATAGCTGCAAGAATAAGTTTATCCTTCATTCTTTCATCGTACATAAACGGAAGTACGGAGTTTCTTATCATCAACTCCTTTATAGACTCACTCGAATTTTCGATCATAGTTCTAATATTATTAATTCGTTCTTCGGGTATTTCTTCGGGTTTAGTTTCAAGCTCCCGGAATGCATATAAAATTGATATTTCTCTAAAAATCTTATCGTGATCAAAATTAAAATCTTGTACAAGAATCTGGGCAAGATTTCTTCTGCTCTTGCTTTTATCCTTAGCTTTTGCCAGCAGCGCTTTTTCCAGCATTGCTGAATCGATTATGCCTTTTTTAAATAACAGGTAACCGATTTTATCGGTCATTTCAAGATCAGTTTCTATCATCCTTTATTATTCTCCATTTCAACTGCAGCACTACTGAGCCCCGGGGATTTCGGTCTAACCGTTGCCGTTTCTGCCGAAACCAATGTAAGTGCTATCATTATAACCATAATAATCATGGCAATAACAACCTGAATAATTTCAATCAGGTTTTTCAATTTATGAACGGTATCAGCCTCATAATAATTAGCTAATTGTAAAGCGGTATTTTTAATTGTTCCCGATTCTTCACCTGAATGAAACCTTGAGAGTGCCGTTGTAGTAAATACACCGCTGGCTTCAAATGCTTCAGTCATTCCAACACCCTTCTGAAGCATAAGAGGAATAGCTATCTGTTTTATCCTGTGTTCAAAATATTTATTATCTGTTGCTTCAGCCGCTATTCGTATAGGCTCAATGCTCTCAGCTGAACCGTGATAAAGTGTGTAAAAAACTCTGCAAAACACTTCGATCAGGGTCTTGTGAATTAGCGAACCAATTACCGGCATTTTCATAACATACCTATCAAAAACCATTCGTCCTTTACTGGTTCTTATGTAATAAACAAATGCGATCGGTGGCAAAAATAGTACCGCTAAAATTAGAAGGGGGTTTTCGATTAGAAAGTCACTAAACATTAAAGTGAACGCTGTCATCGGTGGAAGATCAATACCAAATCTTACAAACAGTTTTGCGGTTTCGGGAAAGATGTATCCGACGTAAAACAACACCGCTAAAAGCAAAACAAACATTGTTACTGCCGGTGTAATTAAAGCACTTCTAAGACTCTTTCTGAACTCCTCTCTTCTTTCCAAAAACTTTGCAGTTGCCAGATATATCTCTGTCATGTTACCGCTTTTGGAAGCAAGACCAAGCATATAAGCAGTAAACTTACCGAATATTCCCTGGTATTTTAAAAATGTTACTTCGCTGTCTGCACCTTTTTTAAGATCATTATTAATTTCCTTTAGTGTGTTTTTTAGTGCTGTATTCTCTGTGTCATTTATAAGCAAATTTAACACTTCACTGTAAGGTAATTTCTGCTCGAGAAGTTCGGCACTAATTTTTACAAAAGTTACAATATCCGATGTGGGGGGTTTTCTTTGATAATTTATTAATTTTTTATTGATTGATAGAACTTTATAACCCATTCGAAGAAGAGCTTCCTCTACTTCCTGTTTATCAAAAGCTTTTTGCTCCCCTTTTATTGGTTTTTCATCACCTTTTCTTACTCTATAAAAGTAAGTGGATTTTTTCTGAATGGATTGTATTTTTAGCTTGTTCTTTTCTGCAAGACGGGATATTTTTTTCTTCCCATCTGAACTTGATATTGCAGATAAAGATCCGGAAATACTTTGCCCGTTAAGCCGCTGTGCTGTAAACTTGAACTCAACCATTTTTTTCTCTTTTATTATTAAACTTCGTTACTCTATATCAAATATGGTTCCGAAATTTTTGTGGTTATCTTTTTTGCAGTTAAAATTATTTTATAAGTAAGATGTAAAATTTTTCTTTTTAAAAAAAAAGGGCTGTAAAAATTACTTTTACAGCCCAAATTAGGATCGTACTTACTAAGTTTAGTTTATAACCGTATTAATTGATGACCCAGTCACTGTTGTTTGAACTGTCCAGCCATAACCGTTACTAGTGAAAGGTGTCCCGGTAATTACCACTTGTGTAGGGGTTACATTAGGACTGTAAGTGCCGTTAGCTGTAGAATCTAAACCAGTAGGAATACTCCAGTTAGTGAAGGTGTTTCCGCCACCGCCCATTGAATTTGGTTTTTTATAGTACTGCTGTGCCATTGCACCAAGGTTTGTAGCATCTGAAACAATACCATCTTTGTTTGCCTCTTCAGCGTTGGCATTAAACAAGTTGATACCTACTACAACTGCGATACCGACTACGATAACACCAAGAACGATTAAGAGAAGTTGTTGCTGACCCATTATTTACTCCTTATGTTTATTTGAGGGATCATTTAATTAAATTAACAACTAAGAGATATTTAGTTTTAGTTAATTATTATTGAATTAATTTCATTACCTGTTACTGTTGTCTCAATCTTAATTGAATCTCCATCAGTTATTACTTCAGTTCCCGTGCCAATGATTACAACGTTACTGGCAGAAACCTGTGCAGTATACGAGCCGTTAACAGTTGATTGCAATGCTGAGGGTATTTGCCAGCCGGTAAAGGTATTCCCGCCGCCGCCTATCATCGTTGGTCTCTTATAATATGATATTGCGATCGAACCAATATTGTGACTCTCATTAACAAGTAATTCTCTTTTTCTTTCAATAGCATTAGCTCTAAAAAGTGTGATCGATAATGCTATGGCAACTCCAACTACAATAACACCAAGTATGATTAGTAATAACTGTTGCTGTCCCAAAGTTTACCAGCCTTTTAATTTTAGTTAGCGCCTGTTTGCTCTAATAATATGCCAGTAATCCATACCAAAGAATTATTAGTTATTATTAACATTTCTAAAAGATAAAGCAACTACCGTAAGTATTACCTGTAAATATTTCGGTGTAATTTCAGTTTCTATGAGTACAATTTTTTCTAAAATCTTTTCTTTAATGCTTTTTTATCATTAAAGAATCTGATTGACAACTGGATATAAAAAATGTGCCGACCATTTATGTGTAAGAATTCCATTCGCGTTTATCTTATGTATAAAGTGGAAATTGAAAGTGCGGGTTTAATTGTAATAATTACAGTTTGTAAGTAATTATTCGTTTGGTATTTGCAACAAGAGTTATATCGGTTATTATGAATTCAGAGAAAAAGGCAAAATGTTCTTAAAGTTTATTTCAATCAGTCTTTCATTGAACATACTTAGAATCTGTTTTCAATTACATAAATAAACAAAACAAGTAATAATTGCATAACAATATTTGCGTATCACAATAAAGTTTATCTGTCCGAACAAACAAGTTTGTAACTTCTGTTTTATTTTTTTATCCGTTTCTTATAAATTAACTTTTCATTAAGCAATAGATAACCGATAAACTCTTTATTACTGATACTGCGCCTACAATCAAATTAGCCAATATTATACTTCTTATAAAACTTACTGTTATTCTGTTCAGCTTATTATTACATAATCCCGCATTCTATTAAATTGTTAATTGTGGAGTGTAAAATTGTCTGTGATTAAAAACTCCAGCATCCAGCTCTTTAATTAAACAACTAAAATTATATGATTGCCTGGCACATTAGCATATTTTTAATTTTGCACGATAATTGCAAGTGCCTTCAATAATTAGAAAAGAATTTGATTCTTAATTTTTTTTAGAGGTGATTTTGTGACCAGCGGACAAATGATTTTAGCTATAGGTGGGATTTTTTTTCTTTCACTATTGATACTAAATGTTAATACTTCTACGGGTAATAGGATAATAGAAGTATCCTCTAATGAGGCAGTTATTCAAGCAACTGGTATTGCCGAAGGAATATTTGAAGAAATCCAATCAAGAGCGTTTGATGAGGAAACAATATCTAAGCCGTGTAGTGTAGCAAATGACCTTACCGGGGTTTTTTCGTTAGGTGAAGATGCCTCTGAAAATGCTACTAATAAATCTACTTTTGATGATATTGATGACTTTGATAATTATATAGGAATGGACTCTTCCAGTGGAATGGGAGACTTTGATTATAGAATTGATGTCTATTATGTGAAAGAAGATTCTCCCGGGACTGCTAGCAGCAGCAGAACATTTTTAAAACGTGTTAGGGTGGCGATAGAAAACCAATATTTGCCGGTCACTCTGATATTTTATCGATTAATTTCATACTAAAATAATTAAACAGGATACTATGGCTTATTTATTAGATATTGCTGGTTCATTTATAATCGCTTCAATGGTTGTACTAATACTTCTTGTATTAAATTTGAATATTATGTCAGGCACCACTGAAAATTTAAATACAAATATTGCCCAACGAGATTTAACTACTGCGGTCTGGGTAATTGAATACGATTTATTTAAAATAGGTTATCGTGTAACGGGAAGCAAAATAGAAATTGCTGATTCTACCGAGATTAAATTTTATTCTGATTTTGATAATAATGGAACGATCGATTCTATTCGTTATTATTTAGGTAATGTTTCAGAATTTAGTTCAACATCAAACCCACTTGACCGGCCACTCTATAGAAAAGAAAATAATAATAGTGATAGTACCCTATTCTCTGTTGTTGATTTTGCTCTTACTTATTCCGATTCAATAGGAAACAATATAGATTACGCTTCATTGAGCAGCCCTGCAGTTAGAAACACTATAAGAACTATAAATGTTGAGTTAAAAATTGAATCGGGCGAACCCATTAATGGCATCTATCAGGTCTCTCAGTGGGAGAAAAAAATAACTCCAAAAAATTTAAGATAAAAAGAATACAATGGCTAGATTTATAATGATACTGGTACTCGGGGCTATCATAACTTATGGCGTTACAAGTATTACGCTGAATGAGTATACTTCTCAGGGTACCCAAAACTCAATGGACGATTACAGCTATAACCGAGCGCGTGACATTGCCAATGGTATGGTAGATATTATTTTAATGCGTATAGCTAATGACGAGACCTACAGGGTTAATTCTCCTATAACGCAAAATCTAAATAATGGAGAGGCTACTTATACAGCAGAAAATTCCTTTTTTGATGGTGATAGCCTGATTAAAATAGTGGTTGCAGCTAATTATAATGGTACTACAAAGTCAATAACAGCATATGCCAAATCTTTTACTTTAGAGCTTGATGTGGGAATGACCTCTGTTACAGCAAATAGCGAAGTAAGAGTTAATGGCAGTTTTTTAATTGATGCGAGGAATCATACTGCTGGTGGTGTTTTAATTCCACAAGATGGAACCTATTGTTTATGGTCAACCGGTAATATAATTACTACCGGGGCTTTTGAAGGCGGTGGTACTTTTAATAATGTTGATTATATACCGCAAACGCCACCCGATCCTGCTGTCATTGCTTCCAATCAAATCTACACGGGCGGCTTCCCCACAACACCAGAGCAAGTATTTGGTAACTATCCCCCCGGAAGTAAGACACTAAAGGAATTTGCACAAACCGGTGAAAATGGAAGCCAGTATGTTACAGACCCGGCATTACTTTCCTATCCCTTACAGGGTGTTACTTACATAGAGTTACCCTCAGGCGATATATGGAATAATGCCGACCTTAGCGGAAATGGAATTATTATAGTGCATAATAATAATCTTAATGCGAGCCTTAAAAATACATCGGGTTCGTTCACCGGTCTACTCATTTGCGATGAAATACTTAAATTGAAGGGTGATATACTTGGTGCAGTCGTCTCACTTGCCTCAACGCCCTCATCAAATTATGTTGTTGGTAACTCAAGTGGATCCATACTCTTTTCAAAGGAAGCAATAAATAATGCTATAAAAAAGGTTAAGCTATTACTTTATGGATTTGGAAAGAAAAGACTTGATATAAAACATTGGTTTGAGTAATAAAAAAAGTTAAATTCTACTTGTGGGCAATATTATTTTTTTAATTTCTTTATTTTGAACCCCTTTCATTTGCTCTTTACCCACACCAATAGTGAATCATCATAAGTGTCATAAAGATAATGTGAAAATAATTATGATATTAACTGAAGCAGAAATTAAATATATTATTGTAAATATCTTCTTCAAAGATTATTGTTAATGTTGATAAATATATATAACAAATAGAATCAGAATGGCACAAGAAAACAAATTCATACAATCTCTTAAAAAAAATGCACAGCTTGGTAAATTAGTTGCGTTAGAAGAGCTATATGAGATAAACTTAAATAGTATCTATACTTTGATCTTACGATTAGCAGGAAATAAATCATTAGCTGAATTAATTACTAAAAATACTTTGGTTACTGCCTGGAAAGAGATAAAAGTAAATGGACCCGATGATTTAACTTTCTCGGAGTGGTTAAAAAATATAGCAGTTAAGATTGCAATAGATGAGTTAAGAAACAGTTCGGATCCGGAAAGAAAAAACAACGCAAAAGATGATCGACCAGAAGATCCCCCTTCAGAAGGATTAGAACAAGCAATTGCAGACTTAGATAATGAATCCAGAATTATCCTTGTCCTTAATAAAATAGAAAACAAATCATTTTTAAATATTTCGCGACTTTTAAGTAAAACGGAATCTGATATTGAAAAGAAAATGTCGGATGCAATTGCCCGGATCTCTAACTCAATAACTAATGCCGAATCATCAACAAATATAAATGAACTATCGGCAACCATGCCTAACGAATTAGAAGCTGATATAGAGGTATTGCAAAATGCATTAGATGAGATAATGGAAATACGGTTTGAAGAAATACAAGAAAGCAAAGACGAAATTGACGCCGAAGAGCTTAAAGAGTTTAGGCAACATGAAGAAAGGAAAAAAGAGGAACGCAGAAAAGAAGCTGAGGAAAGGAAAAAAGAGAATAAAACAAGCAAACTATTGAAAGGACCAAAATTTAATAAGAAGATAGTTCTGCGGGTTGTTTTGCCAATAGTAACATTGGTGTTTTTAGTCTACTTTTTTACATCTACAGCAACATGGAAAGCATCTTCAACATCAGGCAATCCACTTCTCAATAAAGCAGCATTTACTTCCTTCGTAGACATTAACCCGGGCGATTTAATAACTACTGACGATATTTCTACTGCAATAGTTGAAATACCGGATGTTGGAAAGATTAAACTCCTTAACGGAACTTCTTTCAAAAGACTTAAAAAAAACAATACTTGCGAGTTACTACAGGGAAGTGCTTTTATTAATGCTAAAGGAACAAAGAGAATTTTAAGCGTTGTTATTCCCGAAGCAAAAATTGAAAACTTTAATAGCAATGCTAAATATTCAATTCGAACTGATACGAGGGGTAACACAGATATAGAACTTGAGGCTGGTTGGTTGCGTGTTATTTCGGGTAATAACCAGACTATATTTCAAGGACATTATAATTTAAAAATATTACGCGGAAGTGGTGCCAGTCTTCCATATTACTCAGGGTCTGGTTTCGAATTGATTACTCTTTTGGAAGAATATTTGTTTGGTGGTAGAAGAGGTACAACGCTTAATAGAATATTGGCCTCATCTACAGAAAAAGAAAATATTACACTATGGAATCTGCTCCAAAGAGTAACACCAGAACAAAAGGGCGCAGTATATGATAAACTTTATGAATTGGTTCCACATCCTGATAGTATAGAGAAGAAAGAAATTTTAAACCTGAATCCGGATGCACTACAAGGATGGCTTGAAGAAATTAAGTGGTAGCTGTAACAAATTTTATACTTTTGCGTAAGCATAAATGATAGATATTTAAGACTGAAAGTCGTTGCTAAGACTCTTTTCTGATTGCAATATGTAATTCTTTTAATTGTTCTTCACTAACTTCCGAGGGTGATTCATCCATCAAAGAAAGCGCGCTTGTTGTTTTGGGGAACGCTATCGTATCCCTTATCGAAGTCCCTCCGGCAAATATCATAACCATTCTATCAAATCCAAAAGCAATTCCCCCGTGCGGTGGAGCGCCATACTTAAAAGCGTTCATCAGAAAACCAAACTTCTTCTCTGCTTCCTCTTTTGAAATACCAAGTACTTTAAACATCTTTAATTGTAAATCCGAATTATGAATTCTTATACTGCCACCTGCAATTTCATACCCGTTCAAAACAAGATCATATGCCCTTGCTTTTACTTTTCCCGGATCAGTATCAAGCAATCCAATGTCTTCCATCCGGGGTGATGTAAACGGATGGTGCATAGCATAATATCTTTTTGTTTCTTCATCCCAATCAAGTAACGGAAAATCGGTTACCCATAATAATTCCGGTTCAACATCGGGATTAACTAACTCCAAACGTTTTGCCATTTCCAAACGAAGAACTCCCATTTGGATTAGGGTCTTTAATCTCTTCCCTGCTAATATTAGTATTAAATCGCCGGCACCAGCATTCATTGTTTTAACAATTTTTTCTTTTTCATCATCAGATAAAAACTTTGCAATCGGTGAGTCAATACCATCTTCTGTTACTTTTATCCAAACCAATCCCTTGGCACCTAAATTTTTAACAATTTTAGTCAGGTTATCAATTTGGTTTCTACTATATTTTGCGCAACCCGGGGCAACTAATCCGGAAACTATTCCTTCGCTCTCTATCGCATCTTTAAACACTTTGAATTCTGAATTTTTAAATACACTATTTAAGGTTATCAATTCTAAACTAAAGCGAATATCGGGCTTGTCGCTGCCGTACCTTTCCATGGCTTCATTAAATGTAAATCTCGGTACCGGTTCTTTAAGTTCTTTATTCCATATCTCTTTGAATAAAAGTTTCATCAATCCTTCAACAACTTCAAGTACATCTTCGGTATCAACAAAAGACATCTCAACATCGATTTGTGTAAACTCCGGCTGGCGGTCTGCTCTAAAATCTTCATCCCTAAAACATTTTACAATTTGAAAATAGCGGTCGAATCCTGATATCATTAAAAGTTGTTTGTATGTTTGCGGAGATTGGGGCAGCGCATAAAATTTGCCTTTGTGTATTCTGCTTGGGACAAGATAATCCCTTGCACCTTCGGGAGTGCTTTTCATCAGCATGGGAGTTTCGATTTCAATGAAAGAATTTTCATCAAAATACTTTCGTACTATCTGGTACATCCGGTGGCGAAGCAAAAGAGTTTTCTGAAAAACCGGTCTGCGAAGATCGAGGTATCTGTATTTTAATCTTAAATCTTCAAAAGTTTCAATGTTATCTTTGATGGGGAAAGGAGGGGTTTCCGATTCATTAAGAATTACAATTTTATTAACAATAACATCAATGCTACCTGTTTTCATCCCTTTGTTTATTTGGTCATCCGGTCTTTTTCTAACCGTTCCTTCAATCGAAATAACAAACTCATTCCTTAACTCTTTTCCAACCCGGTGTGCTTCTTCATTATTTTCCGGTTCAAACACAACTTGTGTAATTCCATAACGATCTCTTAGCCCAACAAATATAACTCCACCTAAATCTCTCCTTTTATCAACCCATCCATTTAGTACAACAGATTTTCCAACATCTTTTACTGTTAATTTTCCGCAGGTATGGGTTCTTTTGCTAAATTTCATTTTAGTTTCTTTTACTTCTGTAAGCAATTTTTAGGGCGAAAATTAATCATTAATAGAAGGGTAAACAAATTAAGCGCGTGCTAATAAACTTTCCTACTGGTTATATCTATATTCCCAATGAAAGATTTCTTCATTAACATTTCAATTCTTTGTAAGTTTATGTTATGAACACAGTTGAATTAATCATAAAAAAGCGAATTGGGAAATCTCTATCAAAAGAGGAGATATTTTTTTTAATAAACTCTTTCACCAAAAGAAAAATTCCCGATTATCAATTTGCATCGCTTCTTATGGCAATATGTATAAAGGGGATGGACAATAAAGAAACATCATACCTAACAGAAGCAATGCTCCATAGTGGAAAAGTGATTGATCTTTCGGCAATAGAAGGAACTAAAATTGACAAACATTCAACCGGGGGAGTTGGAGATAAAACCTCTTTGATTCTTGCACCGATAGTTGCTGCAGCAGGAATAAATGTTCCTATGATATCCGGAAGAGGATTGGGGCACACCGGCGGAACATTGGATAAACTCGAATCGATCCCCGGATTCAGAACTGATCTTTCATTAAAGGAATATAAATCCGTGTTGAAGAAATGCGGCGCTGTTTTAATCGGTCAAACAAAAGAAATTGCCCCTGCAGATAAGCTGATATACTCATTAAGAGATGTTACCGGAACGGTGGAATCGATACCCCTGATAACCGGAAGTATAATGAGCAAAAAATTAGCTGAAGGTATTGACGGATTAGTGCTTGACGTAAAAACAGGCAGCGGCGCTTTTATGAAAAAAACGAAGGATGCAATATCCTTAGCAAATTCACTCATCAAAACCGCAAAATCTTTTAATAAAAAGGTTATAGCTTTCATAACAGATATGAATCAACCGTTGGGCAACTATATTGGAAACTGGTTTGAAGTTTACGAATCTGTAAAAGTTCTTCGGGATGAAACAAGAGATGACTTGTACCAATTGAGTTTATCTCTTTCCGGGGCAATGATTTTCCTTGGCGGGAAAGCATCATCAATAAAAGCCGGGATTAAAATAGCCAAAGAACAAATAGACAGTGGAAAAGCTTTTGAGAAGTTTGTTGAAATCGTAAGCCATCAGGGCGGGGATACAAAATATCTCCTGAATCCGGATAAATATCCTAAATCGAAATTCATCAAAAAAATTAAAGCAAATAAAGGCGGCTACATAAAAAGCATTGATAATTACCAAATTGGAATGGCAGCACTTGAGCTTGGTGCCGGAAGAAAAACAATGACAGATAAGATTAATCCGAAAGCAGGTATTATTTTTAATATTAAAATTGGTGATAAAATTAAAAAGGGGGCTATCATCGCCGAAGTTCATTCAAATTCTACTTTGAAGATCGATATTGCAAAAAATATGATTTTAAATTCAATAAAATATTCAAATAGAAAAGTGATTAAGCCAAAACTGATAAAAAAAATAATTATATAAAGGAGATAATTATGGCTGACAAAAAAGAAATAATTGAAAATTTAATAAAAGCTTATTGGATGGAAATTGAAACAGTTATAAACTATATTGCAAATTCAATTAACCTTGATGGTGTAAGGGCTGAAGAAATTAAAAAATCGCTTGCGCTGGACATAACCGAAGAGATTGCCCACGCGCAAACTTTGGCTAAAAGGATCAAAGAAGTTGGCGGTATTGTTCCCGGTTCATTAGATTTAAAACCAGAGCAGACGTATCTTCAGCCGAAAGCTGATACGACAGATGTAGCTTCGGTAATCGAAGGTGTGATAAAAGCTGAAAACGGAGCTATTGAACAGTACAATAAATTAATAAAACTTTCAGAAGGCGTTGATTACGTTACGCAGGATCTTTGCATTAGTCTTCTTGCAATGGAAGAATCGCACCGGGTTGAGTTTTCAGGATTTTTAAAAGAATATAAAAAATAACTCTAAACAATAGAGTATAAATCATATATTTAATTATAATTAATGAGGTGTTAAAATGTTATTTGTAATTGCTTTAATTGCTATCGTTGTAGCATTTTTTGTTTATAAAAATGCTAAAAAAAGAAGGAGCAAACAGGAGGCAAATTTTGCTTTAATTGGGATTGCTGTTGCTGCGGTGATAACAATTTCTCAATTCTGGACAATTATACCGGCTGGGCATACCGGAGTTATAGACTTTCTGGGAAATGTTAGCGATGAAACTTTGAAACCCGGGGTTAGCCTGGTTAACCCTATGGCAAAGATTGAAAAGATGAGTATCAAAACTCAGGAATTGAAAGAGATGATGTCCGTTCCATCTAAAGAGGGGCTAAGTGTTAATCTGGAAATAAGTTTGCTTTTTAAGTTAAATTCTGATATGGCAAATGAAATTTATAAAACAGTGGGACCAGACTATGCGGATATTATTTTAGTCCCGCAGTTTCGTTCCGTTGTAAGAGGTGTAACAGCTCGTTACGAAGCAAAGGCTCTCTATACTGCTTCCCGTGAAAAGCTTGCCGGAGAAATTTTAGACGAACTGGGAAAATTAGTTGGTCCAAGAGGCATTACTGTAGAGCAGGCTCCATTAAGACAAATACAACTTCCGGCGCGCTTAACACAATCTATCGAAGAGAAATTACAAGCTGAACAGGATGCTCAGAGAATGGCATTCATCCTGCAAAAAGAAGAGCAGGAAGCTGATAGAAAAAGAATTGAAGCCAGAGGTATTGCAGACTTTCAGGATATTGTATCGGTAAATATAAGCAACATGTTACTAAAATGGAAAGGAATTGAAGCAACTGAAAAGTTGGCTAGTTCTCCGAATACTAAGGTTATTATTATCGGATCTGGTAAAGATGGTTTGCCACTAATCCTGGGAGGAAATTAATCCACAGATAATGACATTAAAATGACTTGCTGGTCAATTATTCTCTTGCGTTTTATATAAAATATTTCTAATTTTCGACTGGCAAGTCAATTTAATAAAAGGTAAATTTAGATGACACCTGTTATTCACTTCTTAAACGTTCTTTTGCCCATTATATACCTGGGAACTTTTTCAGTATATTTTTACGATTTTATGAAGGGAGAAAAGAAATTTGTAAACGTAAAACGACTTTTTATCTTTTTAACACTTTTTACTCATTTAATATACTTACTGATTAGAACAAGCGAGTTCGATCACCCTCCAATTACAAATGTTTTTGAAATCTTTACTGTATTGGCATTTTCAATAACTTTTTCTTATTTCCTGCTGGAACTTATAACAGACATACGGGGTACCGGACCATTTATAATAATAATCTCATTGGTTTTTCAACTGATATCATCTTTGTTTATTGCAGACCAAATTGTTGTGAAAGAAGTACTAAAGAATAATCTACTTGGAATTCATGTTGTTAATGCATTATTGGGTTATTCGGGCTTTACAATTTCTGCTGTGTATGGATTTTTATATCTCACATTATACAATGATCTCAAACATAATCGTTTCGGTTTAATATTTAATCGTCTTCCAAATCTAGAAGTTCTGGAGAAATTAAGTTTTTATTCAGCCGTCATTGGATTTATTCTTCTTACTGTTGCAATAATAATAGGTGTTATCTGGCTACCGAGTGCGTTTCCAAAATTTTCATTCCTGGATCCCAAACTGATAGGAACGGGCATTGTATGGATGCTGTATGGGGCAGGTATTTTCACTAAATTCTTCTCGAAGTGGCGAGGGAAAAAGCTGATCCTTCTATCAATAACAGGATTTCTTATTGCGATATTTTCTACAATACTAACAAATTTTTTAGCACATAGTTTTCATTCGTTCTATTAATATTAGATGAACCTTTTAGCTGTATCAATAAATCATAAAACCGCACCGGTTAAGTTAAGAGAATCTCTTTATCTTAGTGAAAATGAAGTGCGAGAATTAATAAAAAAAATAAAAAACAAATATTTTACCGAAGGTCTTTTAATTTCCACATGTAACCGCACCGAGATCTATGGCATTCCTGTAAATAAAGATATAACTCATTTACATCTCCAAAAAATAATTACAGAAAGTAAAAATTCAACAACCACTTCTGCTGACAGTTTTCAGACATTTATTTCTCGTGACTCTCTCAATCACCTTTTTTCTGTAATAGCCGGGATTGATTCTATGCTGATTGGAGATAACCAGATTTTTAAGCAGGTAAAAGATTCATTTCAGATTGCTGAGGAAATGCAATTTGCCGGATTTTTAATGCGGCGTGTATTTGATTCGGCACTAAAAGTTGGGAAAAGAGCAATATCAGAAACGGCAATAGCTGAAGGCGCAGTTTCTGTAAGTTATGCTGCTGTTCAATTGATAGGGAAAATTTTTTCAAACCTTAATAAAAAATCGGCATTGGTTATTGGTGCCGGAGAAACGGGAGAGATTGCAGCAAAACACCTTAACGACAAAGGAATATCACACCTTGTAATTACAAACAGAACAACTGAAAAAGCAGCAAAGCTTGCAGAAAAATTCAATTCTTATGTTGTACCTTTCGATAAATTTAAAGATCATCTTCATAAATATGATATTGTTATCAGCGCAACCAGTTCGGAAAGTATTCTGATAAAAAAACAGGATGTTGAGGCGGCAATGAAGAAAAGAGGTTATGCATCTATGGTGCTTATGGATATAGCAGTACCGCGAGATATCGATCCTGCATCGAAAGAGATAAATTATGTTTTCTACCATGATATAGATTCGCTTAATATTATTGTTGGGCAAAATGTTGCTAAGAGAAGAAAGGAAATTCCCAAGGTAAAAATAATTATAGAGGAGGAGCTTAATTCTTTTTTTGAATGGTATAACTCCCTGCAATCAGCTCCAACAATAAAAAATTTAAGAGACCACTTCGATGCAATTCGAGCCGAAGAGGTTGAAAAGAACATTAATAAGTTTTCTTCTGAAGACAGAGAAAAACTTGAAATCGTTACCAAACGGATAATCAATAAAATACTTCATCATCCGATAGTTGAATTAAAAAAAACTAATGAAACAGGTACAGGCGCTGAAGAAGCTGCTACAAAAATGGGAATAATAAGAAGCTTGTTCGGAATCGATACGCCCGAATCTAAAGAAAATAAAACATGAACAAAAAATCTAAAGTTATAATCGGTTCCAGGGGAAGTAAGCTGGCATTGTGGCAGGCAAACTATATTAAAAGAGAACTGGAAAGAAAAAATCAGAATATTGAAGTTGATATAAAAATTATAAATACCAAGGGAGATAAAATACTCGATGTAGCTCTTTCCAAAATAGGCGATAAAAGTTTATTCACAAAGGAACTTGAGATACAGTTACTAAAAAGAAAAATAGACCTGGCTGTTCATAGTCTGAAAGATTTGCAGACGGAAATACCAAAAGGACTAAAACTTGCCGCTGTTACAAAAAGATATCATGTAGAAGATGTTTTGATCGCGGGGAAAAAGGGAATCACTATAAATGATCTGAAAGAGAGAGCTGTTGTTGCAACCGGATCATTAAGAAGGACTTGTCAGCTATTGCATATTCGTCCTGATATAAAAATAGTCGATCTCAGGGGTAATGTTCCAACAAGAATAGATAAATTTCTCGAATCCGGGTGGGATGCAATTATATTAGCCAGGGCAGGTGTAGAAAGATTGAATCTAAAAAAATATATTTCATCAAATATTAGTACAGAAATAATGCTGCCTGCGGTTGGACAAGGTGCTCTTGGTTTAGAAATTCACAAAGAGAATTCTTTTGTAGAAGAACTTCTCCATTCAATTCATCATGAAAATACCTATAAAGCAGTGCTGGCAGAAAGATCTTTGCTTAAAACTCTTGAGGGAGGCTGTAAGGTTCCTATCGGCGCCTTAGCTCAGGTAAAAGCAAACGGGCTTTATCTCGATGCTATGGTTGGCTCTTTAGACGGGATGATTACTTTTAGAAAGAATCTAAGGGGCAGCAAAAAAAATCCGGAGCTTCTTGGTAAATCTCTTGCAAAGGATTTACTAAAGGCTGGGGCTAAATCAGTATTAAAGGAAATTTATAATTCTTCCAGGACAATATGAAGCAATTATTAAAATCTTTATCAGTACCTTTTATTTTTTTTGCTATTGGTATAAACTTATCTTCATGCAGCTCCGATTCCGGTAAGCAGAGAGAATCCGTAGTTCCATTTAAAGTGCTTCATAAAGCGAATGTGTTTGTCATCTCTAAAACAGGTCTTGAATTTTTTAAAAGTTATATTACTTCTAATATCGAAAAATCCAACTACACTCCACCTTATTATGAAATGGCATACAATCTTTACATACCGGATAAGCCTTATGTAAATGCGTTAATAACATTTACTGTTGATAGTAACGGTAATGTTATTAAAGATAGGGATATAATCGGCATACCGAATTGTAAAAACAAACCAGCTCAGTACAATTGGCAAATAGATAAGGAAACCGCAATAAATATTGCCAAAGAAAATGGCCTGGCAAAAGGAATTAAAGAATGGCAGGTCAAATTTATTTGGAACCCGGAAAGACAGTTTTATGTGTGGTATATATTATCAACAATCCGTGAATTTACTGGTGATTTTGGATATAGAGGAACCGGCAAGGAAATGATCATTGATCCGGCTAATGGTGAAGTGCTGGCTATGAATGACTGGAATATAAGGTAGAATAAAAAATGTTAGTAAAAGAAAAAAGAAGGGTTAAAAAGGGGATTAAAAGTGAACGTATACTTGAAGCAGCTGCTGATCTTTTCTCGCAGAAAAGTTATCATGAAGTTATGATGGAAGATGTTGCAAAGATGATTGGTGTTGCCAAAGGAACAGTTTATAACTATTTCACATCTAAGGAAGAGCTCTACTTTTCTATAATGAGCTTAAGAATGAAAAATCTTCTTGACTCTCTTACCAAAAAAATAAAAAATGAACACAACAGCATTGATTCTCTTCGTTCATATACAATACATGTTTATATGTTTATGATGAAATATCAGAATTTCTTTCTGATGTATAAAAGAGAATCACTTAATTCCGAAAGTGACTTGTGTGATGAATTGCGCTTCCTAGAGGGACAGCTAAAATCACAATTATCCGGAATTATCCGTGAAGGAATAAATAATGATCTTTTCCGAAATGTTGATGATGAATTCACAGCCCATTCAATACTGGGGAGTATTTACGGAACGGTTGAAAGAGACATCAATCGAAAATTAAGTGAAGAACAAAAAATAACTGAAAGAGAAAAGTTGTTTGAATTTTTTCTTCATGCACTCTACTCCGGATTTCAGAACAATGTTGTGCTTCCATTAAAAGAGAAAACAATAGTAATAACCAGAACAGTTGAGCAATCCCAAGAATCTGCTTCTGCATTAACAAGGTTTGGAGCAAAGGTAATCGTATTTCCTACTCTCGAAATTGTTCCGCCTCTTGATTGGGATGCTTTTGATTCCATTGTTCTAAAACATGATAAAATAGATTTTATAATTTTTACTTCTGCTCACGCAGTTCAGATGTTTAGCATACGATACAAAGAACTAAATGTTAGTATGAATTTCAACAAGAAAAGAATTGTTGCCGTTGGAAATAAAACCGCGTTAGTTTGCAATAAATATAACATTCCTGTGAAAATTATTCCAAAACAATTCAGCGCAAAGGGAGTGATCGAAGAACTCTCTAAATTTGATATAAAAGATAAAATTGTTTTTATTCCTCGTTCTGCAATAGGAAGAGAAGAGCTGCCGAGAGGATTGAAAGATTTAGGTGCAATTATTAAATCTGTTCCCGTTTACAATGTTTCACTTCCAACAAAGGAGCATATTAAATATAATTTGGAAAAGTTAAATAAAAGTAATCCCGATCTGTTTATTTTTACAAGTCCATCAACATTTGAAAACTTTTTACAAATACTTAATATTATTAATCCTGCAGAATACTTTAAAGAATATGATATAGCTGCAATCGGACCAACAACAAAAACTACAATTGAAAACAGAAGAGTAAAGGTTAATATAATGCCGGACGAGTATACAAGTGATGGATTAATAAATAAAATAATAAACTACTATAAAAATTAACTCACTAAGGAGAAATATTTGGAAGACCTACAAAATGATCTGTTTTTAAGAGCTTGTAAAAGACTCCCTGTAAAAAGAACCCCCATTTGGATAATGAGACAGGCAGGACGATATCTGCCGGAATACAGAGCTATCCGGGCTAAAACAGATTTTTTAACAATGTGTAAAACACCTGAACTGGCGGCTGAAGTAACGATACAACCTGTTGATATAATTGGGGTTGATGCAGCAATAATTTTCTCCGATATACTTATGATCCCGGAAGCTATGGGAATGCATCTGAAAATGCATGAAACACAAGGTCCGGTATTCGATACTCCGATTAGAACTGAAACAGATGCAAATAAGCTTAAACAGATAAGCGCCAATGAAGATCTTAAATATGTGCTCGATGCAATCTCTCTAACTAAAAAAGAATTGAACGGACGGGTTCCGCTCATAGGTTTTAGCGGGGCACCATGGACATTACTTGCTTATATGGCTGAAGGACATGGGAGTAAAACTTTTTCATTTGTAAAAAAACTTATCTACAATAATCCGGAACTGGCGCATAATTTGCTGAATAGATTAACTGATGCTGTTGCGGATTATCTTTCTGCACAAATAAGCGCCGGTGCAGATGCAGTACAAATATTTGATACCTGGGCTGGAATTTTATCCCCCAGGGATTACTTGATTTTTGCATTAAAGTATGTTAACCAGGTTATTGAGAAAATAAAAAGGAATGGTGAACCAATTATATATTTCCCCAAAGGTGTTCATTATAGAATGAGAACAGTCGCTGATTGCGGTGCAGATGTAATCGGCGTTGATTGGACTATTGACCTTGCCAAAGCAAGGGATAAAATTGGAGACAAAGTTGCGATACAGGGAAATCTTGATCCAACTGTTCTATATGCTGAACCAAGTTTTATAAAAAGGGAAGCCAAAAAAGTTCTTCTTTCTTATGGTAATGGTCCCGGTCACATCTTTAATCTTGGTCATGGTATCTTGCCCGATGTTGATCCCAGTCATGCAAAAGCATTGGTAGATTTTATAAAAGAAGAGAGTACAGCATTTCATTATAGAGATAGAGTAATTCAATAGGGTTTTTTGTTTTAGAGTAAAATTGTTTTAGTAAGGAATAAGGTTATGTTTGAAATAGATTTAAAGAAATATAAGAAGTATGATAAACCCGGACCGCGGTACACCAGTTATCCAACTGCTCCTCAGTTCAATGAAAAATTTACACAAGAAGATTACATCGATGAAATAGTTAAAACAAACTACGGGAACAATCTTCCCGATCTCTCCCTGTATTTTCATCTTCCTTATTGCGATACTCTTTGCTTTTTCTGCGGATGCAATATGCTTATAACAAGAAACCGAGACCGCATAAAAGAATACATAAAATATGTTCAAAAAGAGATTGATCTTTTAAGAACATATCTTTTGCCCGACAGGAAAGTTGCACAGCACCATTGGGGCGGAGGAACACCAACTCATTTAAACCCGGATGAAATAGACCTGCTTGCTTCGTACATCAACAAATCATTCGAATTTAAAGAGTCCGCCTCAGGCGGATCGGAAAACAGTTGCGAGATTGATCCGCGTGAATTAACAAAAGCCCACCTTGAAGCACTGAAAAATAGCGGTTTTAACAGAATAAGCATGGGTGTTCAGGATTTTAACGATAAGGTTCAGAAAGCAATTAACAGAATTCAGCCGGAAGATATTACACGACAAGCCGTTGAGTGGGTAAGAGAGCTTGGTTATCAAAGTATAAATCTCGATTTGATATACGGATTGCCTTTCCAAACAGCTAAAAGCTTTGCAGATACTGTTGATAAAATTATTGATATTTCTCCGGATAGAATAGCATTATTTAACTATGCCCACGTTCCATGGTTAAAAAAACATATGGCATTAATTCATCAGGAGGATCTTCCAATTCCTGAAGTTAAGTTGGAAATATTAAAATCATCAATCGAACAGCTTACTGATGCGGGTTATGTTTTTATTGGAATGGATCACTTCGCTAAACCGGATGATGAGTTATCTATAGCACTTAAAGAAAAAAAACTTTACAGAAATTTTCAGGGATACAGTACCAACGCCGGTACCGATCTTTATGCGCTTGGTATTACATCTATTAGTCAGTTAAAAAATATTTACGCACAAAATTACAAAACAGAAAAGGAATATTATAAATCGCTAGATGATGAAATAATTCCTACGGCAAAAGGTTACAAGCTTAGCGAAGATGATCACATTCGCAGAGAAGTAATAATGCGTTTAATGTGCGATTTCGAACTGGACTTTAAATCACTTGAAGAAAAATTCCATATTAACTTTAAAGATTACTTTGCCCGGGGACTGAACTCCGGCGAAGGCGGTCTGAGAGAGATGCAAAATGATGAGTTGGTTGAACTATCTGATGACGGCATTAAGGTTAAAGATATGGGCAGACTGCTCATCCGCAACATAGCAATGAATTTTGATGGATACATTGAAAGGAAGGAAGATAAGGCAAAGTATTCTAGAACAGTATGAAAGTGTAGTTAAATAAAAATGAAAAATGAAAAATTATATACAGATATTAAATGGCTTATAGCACAAGCAAAAAGTTTTGTTGTACAGAATATTAACACAACCCTTGTATTTACAAATTATCATATTGGGAGAATTATTGTTAAGAATGAACAGAAAGGAAAAAAGCGTGCTGCATATGCAGATAAGACGTTAAAGAATTTATCAAAAAAATTGACTAAAGATTTTGTTAAGGGTTATTCTGAAAGGAATTTACGAGCGTTCCGACAATTCTATTTACTTTATGAAAACAGAAACATTTGGCAATCACTGGTTGCCAAATCCGAAAAAACGAAATCACTGATTTCGAAATCAAAATTTTCTCGATCACTAATTTGGCAGTCAGAGGTTGCCAAATCCGAACAGATGACATCTGCACAACCAATGATTACACAATTTAGTAAACTATTTAAACTGAGCTGGACACATTACATGTTTTTAATGCGTATTGAAACCGAAGAAGAAAGAAATTTTTATGAAATAGAAACTGCAAACAATAACTGGTCTGTTCGTGAACTTCAAAGACAATATAATTCTTCTCTCTATGAAAGACTCGCATTAAGCAAAGACAAAAAGAAAGTAAAAGAATTAAGCCGTAAAGGACAAATAATTGCGCAGCCACTTGATATGTTAAAAGAGCCCTATGTTCTGGAATTCCTGGAACTGAAAGAAGAGTCTGTTTACACAGAGACGGAATTAGAAACCGCACTAATAAATAAGTTAGAGCATTTTCTTTTAGAATTAGGTAAGGGTTTTCTTTTCCAAAGCAGACAGCAGAGAATAACTTTTAACGGAGATAATTTCTACATAGACTTAGTCTTTTATAACAGAATATTAAAATGTTTTGTTTTGATTGATTTAAAAATTGGCAAGTTAAGACATCAGGATCTCGGTCAAATGCAAATGTATGTTAATTTTTATGATCGTGAAATCAAAACAAAAGAAGAAAATAAAACGGTTGGTATCGTACTCTGTAAACAAACTAATAAAGCTGTTGTAGAATACACACTTCCCGAAAAAAACGATCGGATATTTGCAAGAGAATACAGATTATACTTGCCAAGCAAAAAACAATTACAAGACTTATTACTTCAAAAAGTATAAGTTACAAGAAGCATCCTTATCCGCAACATAGCTATGAACTTCGATGGCTATATCGAGAGGAAGGAAGATGCGGCAAAGTACTCGCGCACGGTTTAGTCACTTGGCTTTTCCTTCATAGGTGCAGTTGCAAAAAAATCATTATAAAATCTATCGGAATAGCTATCCAGTAACTCTTCAATCCTCTCAGGCTTATCGGAACGAATGATCAAACCTGCATGATATCGTTTGTTTAATTTCCAGATAACTTCGGGATCATCATAAGCAGTAAGATCCGGCCATTCCTGTTTTGCAAGCGATTGTATTATTCCGGCATAATTGTTTTGCACCCCCGGATACGAATACTCCCCATCGCCTCTTAAAATTTCAATCTTTGCCCATTCCCGCCAAAGATTTATTCCGGATGCAGCCTCAACAAGATCTGCAAGATGCGCTCCTCCAACCCGTGCTGAAGTTTCAAGAAAATAAAATTTGCCGTCACTATCGGCTTCTATAAATTCGGTATGAGAAACACCCCTAACCAGACCCATAGCTTTTATAACTTTCTCATTCAGTTCCAGTAGTTTCTGTTCCGTTTCCGAACCACGCCTGACCGTTCTGCTTGTAAACACTCTGCCGGAGTGAGCAACCTCAAACGGCGGCTTTCCATATTGACTTGCAAGAGCAAACCGAATTTCGTTTTCATAAAAAATGGAATCAACATGATAAATATTTCCTGAAACAAATCTTTCCATTAAGAAGAAGGACTGTTCATCACCAAGTTTATTTATGCAATCCCATAATTCATCCTTGTTCTGAACTTTTTTCAATCCGTATGCCCCGGCTTGCATTCGCGGTTTTACAATGATCGGGAAGGATACTTTTTCAGCAAAGTTATTTATCTGATCGTGATTTAAGACATGAAGAAATTCGGGAACCGGGATTCCAACATCGGAAGCTCTTTCTCTCATAGCTAACTTATCGCGGAAGTAGCGGGCAGTTGTATCGCCCATACCGGGAATACGAAGATGTTCCCTTAGCGAAGCAGCTTTCTCCACATCATAATCATCAAGTGCAACAATGCGGTCTATCTTCTCTTCACGTGCAATAAAACTTACTCCATAGATCACATCTTTCATTTCCCAATCTTTGTTTCTGTCATGAATATAAAATGTTTTATCAATCGATTCCTGGGGCCAGGACGCATTCTTCAGGCTTTCAGAAGTTAAAAGAAGAAGCCTCCATCCCTGTTCTTTACATTCCCTCATAAAATCGTGTCCTTTTTCATAACTGGAAACACACAAAATAGTATGTGACATAACGGCACTTATATTATTACATTTCTGATGTTGCAAATAAATATGTTGATTCAATTACCAAAAGTCAAATAAGCTATTTCACTTATATGCGTTTTTAAATGATATTTAAAATCATTTAATATGTCACCAAATAAAACCTTTTCTCCGATTAATACAATTTAAGATAGAAGAAGTTTCGTTTTTTGGTAGTATTGATGGTACTATTATTGTCTGCACATACCTCACACGCTTTCTACTATAATCTTAAAGTACTTAACCAAACCATACATTGCTGTTACATCTAATGGTTTTTAACTGAATTATAATAATACAAGAAATATAAATAACCGGAGATATAAATTATGAACAAAGCTCAAGCGTTGCAGAAAAAGTGGAAAACTGATCCAAGGTGGAAAGATATTAAACGCCCCTATAGTGCAGAAGATGTCCTGAAGCTAAGGGGATCTATTCAGATTGAATATACCATTGCTAAAATGGGTGCGGAAAAATTGTGGGATCTAATTCATAATGAAAAAATTGTTCGCTCATTAGGTGCACAAACTGGTAATCAGGCTGTGCAGCAGGTACAAGCCGGATTAAAAGCAATTTATGTTAGCGGCTGGCAGGTTGCCGGTGATGCAAATAATTCCGGACAAACTTATCCCGACCAAAGTTTATACCCTTCGGATAGTGTTCCATCTCTGGTTAAAAGAATTAACAATGCACTTCTTCGTTCCGATCAAATTACGCACGCTGCCGGGCAAAACGGTGTTGATTGGTTTGCTCCAATAATTGCCGATGCAGAAGCAGGATTCGGCGGTGTATTAAATGCTTATGAATTAATGAAAGCTATGATTGAAGCAGGAGCTGCTGGCGTTCATTTTGAAGATCAGCTTTCATCGGCAAAGAAATGCGGACATATGGGCGGTAAGGTGCTTGTTCCCACAAAAGAAGCAATTCAGAAACTTATCTCTGCAAGGTTAGCCGCCGATGTTATGGGCGTGCCAACAGTACTTATAGCAAGAACCGATGCCGACTCCGCAGGATTATTGACAAGTGATATAGATGAATATGATCACGAGTTTTTAACCGGTGAAAGAACAGAAGAAGGATTTTTTAAGATACGTAAAGGTTTACCAACTGCAATTGCGCGTGGATTGGCTTTTGCTCCGTATGCAGATCTTATCTGGTGTGAAACTTCTCGTCCTAATATTGAAGAGGCAAAAATATTTGCTGAAGCAATTAAGAAAAAATACCCCGATAAGCTTCTTGCATATAACTGTTCTCCGTCATTTAACTGGAAGCTTAATCTTGATGAAGCAACAATTGCAAAGTTTCAAACAGAACTTGCTGCTATGGGTTATAAATATCAGTTTGTTACTTTAGCCGGATTCCATTCTCTTAACTATATTATGTTTGATCTTTCATATCACTATAACAAAACAGGAATGGCAGCTTACTCAAAACTTCAGGAACGTGAATTCAAACTTGAAAAGGAAAAAGGTTTCAGAGCAATAAAACATCAAAGTTTTGTTGGTGCCGGATATTTTGACGAAATAAGTAAGGTAATAACCGGCGGTCATACTTCTATCACTGCTTTGGATGGCTCAACTGAAGAAGAGCAATTTGCCGAGAAAGAAAAAGAAAAATTAAAAGTCACGATTCATAAAATTGATGAGATTTCTGAAATGGATGAGGAACCATTACCAAAATTATTTGTAAAAAGAAAATTTACCATTCGTTAAACTAATACATTTTTCTACTACAAAATATGAAGCCCCGCCGGTACATCTGCGGGGTTTTATTTTGCTTAGATATATAATTTTTTTATTTCAGTATAACCATCTTTTTAATTTCAACAAAATTCCCCGCCCGAAGCTTATAAAAATAGATCCCGCTAGATTGTTTTGTGCCATCGAAATAAACCTGGTATATACCAGCAGGGGTTTCTTTATTAACTAAAATTTCAACTTCGTTTCCTAAAACATCAAACACTTTTATAGTAACAAAAGACGTTTCCAGAATTTGATATTTTATTATTGTTAATGGATTGGATGGACTGGAATAGCTGTTGAACGATATTTTTTTTAGAAAATAATAATCGATTACAAATGCACTATGAATTTGCACTCTTGTGCTTAGCAATTTTCATTCCTTAATTACTTCAATACATTTCCGTAATTTTGTAATCGAATAAACTTTATTTACAAAAATGGAAAGAAGTAAAAAAGCAATAATTATAGGGGCGGGCATTTCTGGTTTAACAGCAGCGTATCTTCTACACAAAGAAGGTTATAATATTATTGTCCTCGAAAAGAATGATAGGGTTGGCGGATCAATAGAGACTGTGATGGAAAACAATTTTCTTTTTGATCGTGGACCAAACAGTGCATTAGAAACAACACCCATCATTGCACAGCTTGTTGAAGAGCTGAACTTAAATGACCAACTTATTTATGCAAGCAAAGAAGGTAATAAAAGATATATTCTGCGTAATAACGAACTAATCGCTTTACCAATGTCTCCATTGGCATTTTTTAAATCAAAACTTTTTTCTGGTAAGGCTAAATTAAGAATGATGAAAGAGCCATTTATAGGGAAGTCTCTGGATGGATACAATCAAAGTATAGCGGAGTTTGTAACGAGAAGGCTTGGGCAGGAGTTTTTAGATTATGCAATCAATCCATTTGTTGCTGGGGTTTATGCAGGTAATCCTGAAGATTTAAGTGTAAAATCTGCTTTCCCAAAACTATATGCCCTTGAAGAAGAGTATGGTGGGCTGATTCTGGGAACAATCAGAAGCATTCGCAAAAGAAAGAAGAGAAAAGAACAATCGAAACAAAGCGCAAAGATGTTTTCATTTAAAGATGGAATGAAGGTGCTGCCTGAAGCAATAAAGACTTCACTGGGTAACAGGGTAAAACTTTCAGCTCCCGTTATTTCTATAAAAAGAACCGGTGATGGGAACTATGGTGTTGCTTACAAAGAAGGTAAACAAAATTTAACTCTGTTAGCTGATGTAGTTCTATCAACAATTCCCGCTTATAATGCAGCAGATTTGTTGGGTCATTTTGATGACGGGCTCAATAATCATCTGCGCTCGATATATTATCCACCAGTGCTTGTATTGTATCTTGCTTACAACAAAAATGATATCGGACAAGCGCTGGATGGTTTTGGGTTTCTAATTCCATCAAAGGAAGATAAATCATTTCTTGGTGCAATATGGAGTTCGGTTATCTTTCCAAATAGGGCGGATAATAATAATGCTGTTTTTACTTTATTTGTCGGTGGTTCGCGAAACCCGGGGTTCATTGATGAAAACGAAGAAGAATTAATTAAAACCGCTCGAAATGAGTTTGAGGAATTAATGAAAATAACTGGCGAGCCGGTTTATTTTACAAAAAGAACCTGGCATAAAGCAATTCCTCAATACTCAATAGGTTATGTTGAGCATGAAAATTATTTTGATCATTTTGAACATGATAATAAAGGGATTATTCTAAGCGGCAACTATCGTGGTGGTATATCTATAGGTGATTGTATCAAGAATGCAGAGATAGTTGTGGATAAAATTAAAAACCTAATGTAGAATGTAGAATGTAGAATTTAGAGTGTAGAATGAAGGTGTTTGAAAAGGAAGTCTCGTATGGGAACCAGATTGTATTAAAAAGTTATAAGTTTGCAATTCGAATAGTAAAATTCTATAAATATTATATTGATAAGAACAGAAACCTCGAGGTAATTTTTAAACAATTATTGAGATCCGGAACATCCATCGGGGCGAAGATATCAGAATCTCAAAGTGCTTTTACTAAAAAAGATTTTATATATAAAATGGGGATTTCTCTTGGGGAAGCCCGTGAAACAGAATACTGGTTAAAGTTATTGAATGAAAGCAATACGATTAATAACGATGAATATAAAAGTTTATATAATGATTGTGAAGAAATCTCAAAACTCTTGACAACCATAATTAAATCTGCAAAACAAAAATCAAAATAATTCTAAATTCTAAATTATATATTCTACATTTTGAACCGGAGCAATAATGGAAACTAAGTTCAACTTTAAAAGATTCAGAAGATTACGTTATAATCCCATCATTAGAGATATGGTGCGGGAAACAGAACTTTCAAAAAATGATTTTATCTATCCATTATTTGTTCTACCGGGCAAGAAAGTAAAAAATCCGGTAAAATCAATGCCGGGTGTTTTTCAGTATTCAATAGATACATTAGTTGAAGAATGTAAGGAAGTTAGAGACCTGGGAATACCTGCAATTATACTCTTTGGAATTCCCGAACACAAAGACGAGCAGGGCTCCGAAGCTTACGATCCGAATGGCATTGTTCAAAAAGCTATCCGTGCGATTAAACAGGAAGTAAAAGATCTGCTTGTTATAACTGATGTGTGCTTGTGTGAATATACTTCTCACGGACATTGCGGATTAATAGATGGTGAAGAAATTTTAAATGATGAAACAATTGCACTCCTTGCAAAAGAAGCAGTATCACATATAGAGGCGGGTGCTGATATGGTTGCTCCATCGGATATGATGGATGGAAGGGTGTTCGCCATTAGAAAAGCATTGGATTATAAAGGATATACAAAAATCCCGATAATGAGTTATGCAGCAAAATACTCTTCGGGATACTACGGTCCCTTTCGGGATGCTGCTGAATCCAGCCCGGCTTTTGGAGATAGAAAATCGCATCAGATGGATATTGGAAACATTAATGAAGCATTAAGAGAGGTTGAAGCAGACATAGAAGAAGGCGCCGATATTGTTATGGTTAAACCTGCGGGACCATACCTTGATGTAATCAAAAAAGTTAAAGAAAAATTCGGAATGCCAACAGCGGCTTACCAGGTAAGTGGCGAGTACTCGATGATTAAAGCTGCCGCACAAAATGACTGGATTGATGAAGAACGCGTTATGATTGAATCTCTTACTTCGATAAAACGTGCGGGCGCAGATATCATCCTTACATACTTTGCTAAAGATGCTGCAAGGTGGATTGATAGGAACGGCAGATAATTTAGTTGCAGTCATTGCGAGGAGTGAAATGACGAAGCAATCTCTTTTCACCAATTGACAGATTGCTTCATTCCGATAAAGCTGCTTGCCGCAGGCGGTCGGAATTCGCAATGACAATTACAGGAGGATAAAAATGCAATACCGCAAACTTGGAAAATCGAATATAGAAATATCAGAAATATCACTCGGCTGCTGGACGATGGGTGGCTTGAACTGGGTAAACGGAATGCCGAACGGCTGGGCAAATGTTGATGAAAAAGAAATTACCGAAGCAATAAACTATGCAATTGATAACGGTGTAAACCATTTTGATAATGCAGATGTTTACGGAAACGGCAAAGCAGAGAGAATGCTTGCAAGAATACTCGGCAACAGAACAAATAACTTTATCATTGCAACAAAAATTGGATGGTTCCCCGGAACTGCTGCACATGCATTTGAACCTGTACACATCAGGCATCAGTGTGAGCAATCTCTTATCAATCTGAAAAGGGATTATATCGATTTATATTATTTTCATCACGGAGACTTTGGTGATAACGATGAATACCTTGATGACGCAATTGAAGTAATGTACCGCTTACGCGATGAGGGTAAGATTCGGCTGATCGGGCAGTCTGCATATTCTAATGAAGATTTTCAAAAGTTAATTCCAAAAGTAAAGCCGGATGTCATTCAAAGCTGGGCAAACGCAATGGAAAAACCTTTTATTGAAAAAGGTTCGCCTACAAGAAAGCTGATGGAAGAAAATAAAATTTCCTTTGTTGCATTCCGTCCACTGGGGCAGGGGCTTTTACTCGATAAATATCACAAAGATAACCCTCCGAAATTTGAGGATGGTGATCACAGAAAAGGGTTGGATAAATTTTCTTCCGAAAAACTTGCAGAGCTTGAGCCTAAACTTGAAAAATTAAAGGAAATGTTCGGTTCTTCGGTTGAAGATTTAGCAAAGATGTCATTACAATATTTGCTGTACTACAAAGTTGTCGGTGCGGTAATACCGGGATTCAGAAATCTTCATCAGGTTAAAGTTAATTTGTCCGCAATGGATAAACTGTTAACAAATGAGGAGTTTGAATTTATTAATAATGTTTTTTCGTAGCGCAGGACAGTGTCCTGCGAAACACCTTTAAGAAAAATTAGAATAACTTCCGCAAGATAATCTCTTTACGAAATTGCAGAAAAATATTTTATTAACTCCCTTGCTTTAATCGCCGGGCACCACAAAATCATTATGCACAAAATATACTTTAGATTTTACGAAGAAATAAACGACTTCCTTCCCAAAGAAAAACGTAAGGTAAGATTCACACACAATTATACCGATCGTGCTTCTGTTAAAGATGTCATTGAATCACTGGGTGTCCCGCACACAGAGGTTGATTTGATCCTCGTTAACGGTAAATCTGTTGGATTTGATTATCTGATAAATGATGGTGATGATATTTCTGTTTATCCTGTTTTTGAATCACTCGATATCACAAACGTTCAGCACCTAAGACCAAAACCCTTACGCAATCCGAAATTTATCGCTGATGTTCACCTGGGAAGGCTGGTGCGATATCTTAGAATGATGGGCTTCGATGTGCTTTATAAAAACGATTTTGTTGACGATGGAATTGTAACTCTTTCATTAATAGAAACGCGTGCAATTTTAACACGGGATAGGGGAATTCTCAAGCGCAGCGAAGTAACTCACGGCTACTGGATAAGAAGTACAAAAGTTAAAGAACAGGTAATTGAAGTACTAAAACGTTTTGATCTAAGAAATATTATTGAAGAATTTTCCCGCTGCATTAAGTGCAACACAATGTTGAAATCAATCTCCAAAAGTGAAATAATTAATGAACTCCCTCCCAAAGTCTCAAAGTCCCATACGGAATTCTCCCGATGTCCTGCATGCAAAAAAAATTACTGGAAAGGAACCCACTATCAGCGAATGCTTTCATTCATCCAAAGTGTTAGAGATATTGAATTTTAATTCGCTAAATTTTGTTATAAAATTATTTTTTATTTAATCAAAATTAGTTGCTAAATGTGGATTATTCTTCGTCTCCTTATCGGAATTGCTTTACTGCTTGCAGTTGAGTTATACTTTATAAAGAAAACCAATCTCTCGGTAAGAAATCTCTTCCCAAAATTTTATGAAAAAAAATATCAGTTAATAAAACGGATATTTCTTATCTGGTTAAATCTTTATCCTGTTGCGCTAATTGTCATTTTCATCTATTTCGCAATATCGGGGAAATATGTTTCTTCTCCGGATAATAAAATAATTGATTACTTTCTTATCTATCCATTCTGGATTTTCTTCATTCTGATGACTCAGGTTGGAATATATTTTCTGATAATTGATTTCTTAAAACTTCTCCTGCTCCCTTATTACAGAAAACATCGGGATAATTTTTTACGTGTTCAATCGATAGTAATATTGGTACTGGTCGGATTTTTTGCGATTTACATTCCAATAAGAATTATATACGACTACAATGCTGTTTCCATAAGAACAGTAGAATATAAAAAGGGAAACTTGCCAGATGTGCTTGATGGTTTTAAGATTGTCTTTATATCGGATATCCAGGCAGATCATTACACAGATAAAGGCAGGATTGATAATTTTATAAATATGATTAATGAACTCAAACCCGATCTTGTTCTTATAGCAGGCGATTTTATAACAACAGGACCAAAATATATTGGGTTAAGCGCAAAAGAGGTCGGGAAGCTAAATGCAAAATATGGTGTTTACTCCTGCGTTGGCGATCACGATAACTGGGCTTACAGGAACGATTATAAAAGAAGCATTACAGAAATATCAACCGCACTTAAACAAAACGGTGTGGAAATGGTTGATAATAATAAGAGATACATAAACGTAAACGGCTCAACAATCGAAATTACGTTTGTTACAAATACTTATGTTGGCAAGGTCCCCGGTGATTTGCTTGATAGCTTAACATTAAATGGTAAAGGAGACTTAAAAATTTTCTTAACTCATCAACCGAGGAAAAATCTCATCAATGCCGCACAGAAAAATCATTTTGATCTTTATCTCGCCGGACATACTCATGGCGGACAGATATCTTTTATTTTCCCATTCGTTCAATTAACACCAACGATGATAGAAACAAAATATATTCGTGGTGATTTTTGGTTTGGTGATATGTTAATGATAGTAACACGCGGATTGGGTATGTCCCTTGCCCCGGTTCGATACAATTCAACACCTGAGATTACTTTAATAAAAATTACAAATTAATTTATTCGTTAAATGACACGGCTAATTATTTCTGATAATTAAAACGATCCTTCAATAAATTAATCGTAGCATCCGGCACGTTTCTTTTATTATGAAACAAAATACTCTTGGTTTAACAATTAGACAATTTAAATCTATAAGCTATGTACTTGATTTATGGTTAAATTGCGTTTAACATAAAAAATAATTAAATCAAAATGAGATATTTATAAAAAGAAAAAAGGATACACACTATTAAATGAAAGTGATGAAGTTTGGCGGTTCATCTATTGGAACACCGGAAAGAGTTAAATATGTTAACGATATTATTAAAGAGGCAGCAAATAACAATGTTAATGTAGCTGTGGTACTTTCCGCTTTCGGAAATTCAACAGATCAACTTGTTGAAATGAGCCGCATTGCCGGATTGGGTAAAATTCAATATAAAGAATTACTGGGAAATTTTATTGAGGTTCATTCACAATTTATTTCCAATTTAATTGAACAAAACCAAACGAGTGTATCACAAACTGTAAGCCGGTCTTTTGAAGAGTTGAAAGACATTCTGCATGGAATATTTTTAGTGAGAGAACTTTCTGCAAGAACACTTGATTTTGTAATGAGTTTTGGTGAAAGACTATCTTGTTTTATAGTTAGTGAAAGTTTAAAAGATGGTATTAAGAAAATACACTTTCTTGATACCCGTAATATTATAAAAACGGATGAAAATTTTGGGGCAGCCGGAGTGAATTTTAAGTTGTCCAATCACAACCTCAACAAATATTTCAAGTCACACTCCGGATTATGTATCATCACAGGATTTATAGGCTCCACAGAGAATTCTGAAACTACCACTCTCGGCAGAGGCGGCTCGGATTATACTGCATCAATTGTTGCTGCTGCGTTAAATGCAGAGGAAATTGAAATATGGACAGATGTAGATGGCGTAATGACAGCCGACCCTAAAAAAGTACCGAAGGCTTTTTCAATTGAATACCTGACTTATGAAGAAGCGATGGAGATGTCGCATTTCGGAGCTAATGTTATTCATCCTCCAACCATGCAGCCGGCTTTAAATGAAAAAATACCAATCATAATTCGAAATACATTTAATAAAGGTTTTGCGGGAACAATAATTAGTGAAAAAAATACTCCGGGTACATATTTAATTAAATCTGTTACTTCAATCCCGGAGGTTGCTTTGTTTCGCGTTCAGGGCAGCGGGATGATTGGTGTGACTGGCACAGCAATGCGTGTTTTTGGTACTCTTGCAAGAGAGGGAATTAATATAATATTGATAACACAGGTGTCTTCCGAACACTCAATATGTTTTGCTGTAGCACCAAATGTATCGGTCAGGGCAAAAAAGATAATCGAAGAAGAATTTACTCTTGAAATTAAAACAAATCAGATTGATTCCCCAATTGTTGAAAAAAACCTGGCAGTTATTGCTGTGGTTGGAGAAAATATGCGCGAGACTCCGGGGATTTCCGGGTGTCTTTTTCAAGCACTTGGCAAAAACGGAATTAATGTAATAACAATTGCACAGGGTTCTTCTGAGCTTAATATTTCTGTTGTCGTTCCGAAACAAGATGAAACTAAAGCATTAAATGCGATTCACGATTCCTTCTTTTTGTCGGAGACCCGATCAATAAACCTCTTTGTTATTGGTGCGGGTCTTGTGGGCAGCACTTTGCTTAAACAATTAAATGATCATTATCAATTTTTAAAAAAAGAAAGACAAATTGAAATTAAGCTTGTTGCATTAACAAACACTCGCAAAAATGTGTTTAATGTGAATGGTATTCCAATTGAAGATTGGCAAAAATACCTCGATGACTCTGAAGATGATGCCAATTTGAATTTATTCATAAATAAAATGATTGCCTAGAATCTAACGAACAGTGTATTTGTAGATTGTACTTCCAGTGATGAGATTGTCGAATTCTATAAAAAGATTATTGATGCAAGTATTTCCATTGTAACACCAAATAAAAAAGCAAATTCAGGAAGTTTTGATCTGTATAGTAAATTAAAAAAAGCTGCATCACGAAGTGGTGCAAAATTCCTTTATGAAACAAATGTAGGCGCAGGTCTTCCCGTGATTGGTACATTGAATGATTTGCTTGGAAGCGGAGATAAAATTTTGAAAATAGAAGCAGTTCTATCCGGTACGTTGAGCTATATTTTCAATTCATTTAGTGGAGAAAAAACATTCAGCGAAGTAGTGCACAAGGCAATGAAGAATGGATATACTGAACCTGATCCACGCGACGATTTGAATGGTATCGATGTGGCGCGCAAACTGCTGATCTTAGCACGTGAAATTGGGATGTCTCTGGAATTAAATGATATAAAAGTAGAAAATCTGGTTCCGGAAAGTTGCAAGGGCGTTCCTACAATTGAGAAATTTTTTGAAGAACTTGAGAAAGCCGATACGGATTTTGAAATACGTCGTAAGAGTACGGAAAAAGAAGGAAAGGTTTTACGTTATATTGCTATTCTGGAAAATGGCGATGCACGGGTAACTCTTCAAACTGTTGATTCAAACCACCCGTTTTATAATTTATCCGGGAGTGATAATATCATCTCGTTTACAACTGATCGCTATCACGATCGACCGCTGGTAATTAAGGGTCCCGGCGCCGGTGCTGAAGTTACTGCTGCCGGTTTGTTTGCCGACATTATCAGAATACTCAATTGAAATTTTTTATTGACAATGAATCTAATATAAATCTATGTCAGGATAATTTTAATGAACCGTGAAATTAGTGTGTTTGCACCTGCAACAGTATCAAATGTAGCATGTGGTTTTGATGTAATGGGATTTGCTGTTAACGAACCTGGTGATATTGCCACTGTAAGGCAGATTGATGAGCCGGGTGTGTTTTTAATAAATGTGAGTGGAGATGACGGTCGGTTACCGCGGGAGCCTTCCAAAAACACAGCAGGTATAGCTGTAATTGAATTTTTGAAAAGAATAAATGCACCTGGCGGGATTGAAATTGAGTTACACAAAAAAATGCCACTGGGAAGCGGACTTGGATCAAGTGCTGCTTCGGCTGTGGCTGCCGTATTTGCTGCAAACATTTTGTTTGATAAGCCACTATCAAGAAATGAGCTTCTGCCTTTAGTATTAGAAGCAGAAAAAGCTGCCTGTGGTACGGCACATGCTGATAATGCAGCACCAGCACTGCTCGGAGGGTTTATCCTTATACGCAGCTACAATCCACTGGATACTATATCCCTTGCGGTGCCCGATGAACTTATTTGCACAATACTTCATCCGGCTCTGGAAATACGCACAGAATATGCCCGTAAAATCCTTTCAGATAAAATTTTTCTAAAAGATGCTGTAACACAATGGGGAAACATCGGAGGATTGGTTGCCGGATTATTAAAGAAGGATTACGAATTAATCGGTCGCTCTCTTCAAGATGTTATCGCTGAACCGTTACGCGCAAAATTGATTCCGGGTTTTTCAGAAATTAAAAAAGCTGCAATGAGTGCAGGAGCACTTGGTTGCAGTATTTCGGGTTCGGGCCCGGCTATATTTGCTTTATCAAAATCTAAGAGCACAGCCAATAATGTTGGGCAATCGATGAAAGATGCCTGTGAGAAAAAAGGGATTAATAGCAGCATCTATATTTCAGAAATCAATAACGAGGGTCCGCGGGTAATATCCCAAAAGGAATAATGATCTATTACAGCACAAATAAAAAAAGCGCGGAAGTTGATTTTAGAAGCGCGGTTCTAACAGGTCTGCCTGATGATAATGGTCTTTATATGCCAAAGCAAATCCCGGAATTACCGATTGTGTTTATAAACTCATTACCAAATTTAACCTTACCGGAAATTTCATTCAGCGTTGCAAATGCATTTTTAAGTGAAGACCTTTCTGATGATAATTTAAGGACAATCATCGATGAGGCTATCAATTTCGATGCTCCGCTAATTGAGCTTGATCATAATTTATTCAGCCTCGAACTTTTTCATGGGCCAACTTTGGCATTCAAAGATTTTGCAGCCCGGTTCATGGCTAAGCTTATGAGATTTTATGTTGAGCAATCAGGAAAAGACTTAATAATTCTTGTGGCAACTTCGGGAGATACGGGAAGTGCTGTAGCCAATGGGTTTCTCAATGAGCCCGGTATCCGTGTAGTCCTGCTATACCCAGGCAATAAAGTAAGCCATATTCAAGAGCAGCAATTAACTACATTAGGTCACAACATTACCTCCCTGGAAATTGAAGGTACGTTTGATGACTGTCAGAAAATAGTAAAGCAGGCATTTTTAGACCCGGAGTTGAGAAAGCTGTTTTCGCTCACCTCGGCAAATTCTATAAATATAGCCCGCTTAATACCTCAATCTTTCTACTATTTTTATGCCTATGCACAAGCGAGGAAAATTAATGACGAACCTATAATTATATCGGTACCAAGCGGGAATTTAGGCAACCTGACAAGCGGCTTGTTAGCAAAACGCATGGGTCTTCCAATAAAAAAATATGTGTTGTCTTCAAATGTGAATGATGTCGTTCCCCGGTATTTAAAAACCGGCACATACACACCGGCTGCCTCTATTAAAACTATTTCCAATGCAATGGATGTTGGCAATCCAAGTAACTTTGTAAGGCTGATGGCTCTTTATGACAACAGTGTCGAGAAATTACGCAAAGATGTATCCGGATTTTCCTTCAATGATTCGCAAACCATTAATGCAATTCAGGATGTTTATAAAAAGTATCATTATGTAATGGATCCACACGGGGCTGTGGGATATTTAGGACTGCAAAGTTATCTTCAGCAAATAAATGAAAAGGTTAACGGAATATTTATTGAGACAGCTCATCCGGCAAAGTTTATTGATGATGTTGAAGAAGCTATCGGGACGAAAGTAGAGATGCCCGAAAACTTAAAATCGGTATTAAATAAACAGAAGAGAGTGGTTAAGCTCTCAAATTTATTTCCATCATTTAAGGAATTTCTCTTAACTTTTCGATGAGTTGAGTTTAAAACCACATCGTGATGACGAACAAATATTTTTTATCAGGAATAAACATTTACCCCATAAAATCTCTTGGCGGTATTTCTCTCCAATCAGCAACAGTTGAAGAGCGAGGTTTGCAATACGACCGTAGGTGGATGCTTGTTGATGAACAAAATAAGTTTATTACCCAAAGATTGTATTCCAAAATGGCTTTACTTAAGGTTGAAATTATAAATGATCTTCTCACTATTAAACACAAACAAAACAATCTTTCGCCGCTAACAGTACAGTCATTTCCTTATAGCACTGATGAAATAAACGTACAAATATGGAAAGACAATGTTACGGCTCTAAAATATAATCACGATGTTAATGATTGGTTCGCTGAAGCGATTGGATTAAAGTGTTCTCTGGTTCATATGCCTCATTATACAAAAAGAAAAGTAAATCCCGAATTTGCAAAAAACAAAATTGTAAGTTTTACCGACGGCTACCCATTTTTAATTATAGGGGAAGAATCATTAAATGATCTTAACAAACGTTTGGAAAAATCGCTTCCGATGAATCGTTTCAGACCAAATTTAGTTTTCAGCGGCGGCAAACCTTTTGATGAAGATAATTGGAAGACAATTAAAATAGGCAATATAATTTTTCATTCCACAAAATCCTGTCCGCGCTGTGTTATTACAACCATCGATCAGAATACGGGCGTGAAAGGTAAAGAACCATTAAAAACATTATCTGCTTACAGAGAAAAAGATAATAAGGTTATGTTCGGGATGAACCTGGTTGCCGAAGGAACCGGGACAATAAATGTTGGTGATGAAATAAAAATTAACGTTACAAAATAGAATATTTATATCTGTAGCACAGATTAGCAATCTGTGCTATATTAAATTTAACACAGAATACTATTCTGTGATACAGAAAACATTTTACACGAAGCCACTATTTAAAATGAACAGTAAATCTTACAATAAAAATCCGTTAGGCGGCGCTTTTCACAGGCGGAACCTACCCCACTTTTATCATCACGATGGAATATATTTTATCACCTATCGTCTGGCTGATTCGCTGCCATCAAAATTAGTTGCGGAGATAAAATCATCAACAAAAAATAATATGGGGTTGGATACAATTCGGTTCAAGCGTTTGCTAAAAAAGTATGATGATATTCTGGGCAAAGGAAACTTCGGTGCAAAACATCTAAGCATTCCAGATGTTGCTGATATTTGTAGAAGCACATTGCATTATCCTGATGGAAAGGATTATGAGCTTATTTGCTATTGCATAATGCCAAATCACATCCATCTTATATTTGAATTGCTGGAAAGTAACAAAGGAATCAGCAAAATAATGCAATCAATTAAAAGAATTTCAGCACGCAAGAGCAACCTTCTTCTTAACAAAAGCGGGACTTTCTGGCAGGATGAAAGCTATGATCGATTGGTGAGAGATGACAAAGAGTTATATTTTATTGTTAGATATGTGCTGCTGAATCCTGTAACTGCCGGCTTTGTAAACAATTGGAAAGAATGGAAATATACCTATTGTCATCCTGATTATATTGTGTTGTAAAGATGTACCACAAATCATCGGTCCGTGTAATTAAAAACAATTTAAACAGTCTTTGTGCTTAAACAGCATTTGCAGCAATGAGTACTATTTATCTTTGTTGCACAGATTGGCAATCTGTGTTATACTAAATTAACACACAATATTCTGCTGTGATACAGAAAATTACCCGGATTCCTCGTTTTTACTTTTATGCAGCTTTGATCCGCCCAGCACCCCCAATGCACCTATAAAAGAATTCAGCAGTAATAGTGCAACGGGCTGCTTTGCATTTTGCATTGCCTCTCCGTTTGAAACATCAATACTACGCTTCTTTATTATCTCTTCCTCTGCAGCTCCCAAAGAAGGAATTGCCATTATAATGCTGAGCATCCACACAACACCGGCTAACACAATTGCCGGCTTTTTACTCCTTGCTATAAAGGTGCAAACATAACCGCCCAGTACAGCGGCAATTAATCCAAGTATAATGCTCATTACTATCCATACCGGTGATACTTCATAAGTGCCGGCTTCAAATGACCCTTCTGGCCCGAGAATAAGATAGAGAACTGAAAAGCTTATAAATACGAATGCAATCATTTCTACATAGCCAGCAATTACGCCCATTATTTTTCTGACCATTTGATCTTCCTAAAAATTCTAATTTTATCTGTGTGAATAATAACAATAAATATTAATTTAATAAATGTTTTTTGCCAGATATCATTGTTTTTTATACTCCACCTTTTAAAACGTTGAATTCAAACATACATACCGGGATTGAACAGATACTCACAGATTTAAAACCGCGATGGTCCTTTGAATCGGTGTCATCCATGTTCCAAAACCTTAGTCCTGAACTTGATTCAGGATCTATTTCGGGTTCTTCCTCCTCAGATTTTCCATCCCGCAAAAGGTAACTTCTAATTTTGACCAAAAAGCACTGTATAGAGAATTAATTAGTTAATGGCACACAATTTGTTTAATTTTAAATCTCCGGAAATAGACCGGAATTTTTTTATTATTTATTAGAGGTTCTTTGTGAGCACTAAGTTATTTGTGGGTTCTCTCCCCTGGTCGGTTGACGACGAAGAGTTAAAAGAAACATTTGAAAAACATGGTTCTGTAGTTTCTGCAAAAGTTATTATGGACCGCGACACAAGTAGATCCAGAGGTTTTGGATTCGTTGAGATGGAGAGTTCTTCAGATGCAAGCAATGCTATTAAAGCATTAAATGATTCAGAATTAAATGGAAGAAATATCGTAGTTAATGAGGCTAAATCACGAAACTAAATAGATATTAAATTATAATTTCTGAAAAGGCGTCCTTGAGGCGCCTTTTTTATTTTCTATCCTCATTTATTTTCTACAAATGGAATTAATTCAATTTGGAAATACAAAACTAAAAGTATCCAAAATTGGACTTGGATTAGCCGCACTTGGACGTCCGGGATATATAAATCTTGGTCATAGTGATGATTTGAAATCAAATTACGATGTGACAGCTATGCAATTTAACACGCTGCAAATCTTAGATACGGCTTACGCACAGGGGGTACGGTATTTTGATGCTGCAAGAAGTTATGGAAAAGCGGAGTTATTTTTATCAGAGTGGATGAAGTCCAAAGATAAGGAGGAACGTTTTACAGCTGGATCAAAATGGGGATATACCTACACAGCAGATTGGGCAGTCGAAGCAGAGAAGCACGAAGTTAAGGAACATTCCATAGAAGTTTTGAATCGTCAATGGAAAGAATCAAAAGCTTTGCTGGGAGAGAGATTAAATATATATCAAATACACTCCGCAACAATAGAAAGCGGAGTTTTAGAAAATATTGATGTATTGAAGAAGCTCTGGGAGCTAAGAACCTTAGGAATGGTTATCGGCCTCACGCTGAGCGGTGATAACCAAACTGAAACACTCCAAAAAGCTCTAACAGTTAAAAGCGGAGATGATTTTTTGTTCCAGTCCGTGCAGGTAACCTGGAATATTTTAGAACGATCAACTACAGATGTATTAATGAGTGCATCACAATCCGGTATTGGAATTATTATAAAAGAGGCGCTGGCAAACGGCAGGTTAACAAGCCGGAATAATGAGGCTGCTTTTTTTAACAAGAAGCAACAGCTGCAAGTTATTTCCAAAAAATATAATGCAGGTATAGATGCAATAAGTATAGCATATATTCTAAGACAGCCCTGGGTGAGCACTGTTTTAAGTGGTGCTACAACTCAAGAACAGCTTGAATCAAATTTGAAAGCGCTGAAAGTTGAATTGAATGAAAGTGAACTGAATATCATTAATAGTATGGTCGAGCCGCCCAAGAAATATTGGAAAACCCGATCTGAGTTAGCCTGGAATTAAAGGAGGGGTGCTAGCCTTGTAAAGGTTTTCATTAGAGTGCAGACAATGTGAAGTAGCAATAAAATTCTTAATGGAGCGACTGCCATAAGGAATATATGTATTTGAGTATCCATTCATAGTAACCCACAGAGAAAATTTCTCAAACGGTATTACAACTATACGGTATATGTGTGCACCGGAATTTACAAGCCATTCAGAAAATGTAAGTGCGAAGGTTCAATAGCTCACGATTTCAATTCCGGGTCAAAAATAACCGATAAATTGTGATGTAAATCTCATGTCCATCATAATAGTATTGAGTTACGCAGAAGAAAGGACTAAATTCCTTCAGGATTTTATTAAGAAGGAGATAAACAATGAAAGATGCAAATTATCCCTCTATAAAAGAGCAGTTGACCGAACGAAAAGGACTGCTGCACGATGCTGTTAAGGTTTCGCCTGACAACCAGAACCTTAACAAACTGCTTAGTGATGTTGATGCAGCTCTTAACGAGATGGCTGAAGGAACATACGGGATTTGCACAGTATGCAATGACCCGATTGAAACAGAGAGTCTTCTTGCCGATCCTTTAATGACGGTTTGTCTTTCGCATCTTAGTGACCAGCAGCAGCAGGCACTTGAGGATGATCTTGAATATGCAGGAAAAATCCAACGGGCTATGCTGCCTGAAAAAGAAATTAAAACAGATGAATGGGAATTTGCGCATCATTATCACCCTGCGGGTATTGTAAGCGGTGATTTCTGTGATCTCATCCCTGCTAATGACGGCTCGCATATCTTTATACTTGGCGATGTATCCGGCAAAGGTGTTTCTGCTTCCATAATGATGTCTAATTTGCATGCACTTATACACAGCTTGCAGAGTTTTAACCTGCCCATAAATGAAATACTACAGAAAGCGAACCGGCTGTTTTGTGAAAGTACACTCTCCACTAACTATGCTACTATTGTGGTTGGCAAGGTGGTGCCTGATGGAACAGTTGAGATTTGCGTTGCAGGACATAACCCGCCATTAATTGTTAAAGATGGAAAAGTTACCCCAATTGGCGCAACTGGAATACCGGTTGGATTGTTTTGCAGTGCGGAGTATGATGTTGAAAGATTTAAGCTTAATAAAAATGATTTTCTTTTCCTTTACACTGACGGGTTATCCGAGGCATCCGTTAATGAGACTGAATACGGAACAGACAGAATTATAGAATACCTTGCGGAAGTGAACGGATTAAGTGCAAAAGAGATTATAACCGATGTATTATTAAAACAGCAGTCATTCTTGGGCAACACAAAGCTTGAAGATGATATAACCGTTGCGGCAATAAGGAAGATTTGAATTACCTTCGAAAGGCGTCTTTATGACGCCTTTTTTATTTTTAAGCCAGAGGTTGACCCGCCAGAACGTTAAGGCGGGCTGTTGAGCCTTCGGCTCAAAACTTGTTATCCCGATGAAACTAAATGCCATTAGGCTTGCCCTGCGTAACTGGCCTTCCACCCCGTAATTGTGATCTTGCTCTGGTAGTAAAAGCATTTCCTCACCCTGAGTTTATCGAAGGGTCTCGCTTCTTTATTTTCACCTTTTACTTCTTATATCAAGCTTTTTGCCGAATAATTGTTGGGGAAATGTGGGAACCTACAAAACTATCCCCCGAAATCTTATTGTCTTACAAATAATACTTGACTTACATTATTAATGTTTCTAACTTTGCACAAAAATAATACTAAAAGGAAAAATAAGCCATGGAAACAGGATATGTAACCTCAAAAGGGCAATTGGTAATACCCGCGAAGCTGAGAAGGAAGTTTGGGATTAAAGCCGGAACACGGGTAAATTTTTTTGAGGAGGAAGACGGGATAAAAATTATTCCCGTTACTGCAGAAATAATCAAGGCGAACAAGGGTTTTTTGGGCACCGGAGGAAAACTTCTTAAGTCTCTTATGGAAGAGAAAAAGAAGGAACGTGAATTATGAAAAAATATGTGTTGGATAGCTATTCACTTTTAGCATACGCAGAAAATGAGAAGGGAGCGGATGATGTGGGAAATATTTTAATAAAAGCTCTTGACAATAAAGCCGAATTATTCCTGTGTGTAGTTAACTGGGGAGAGATGTACTACATAGCTCTAAGAGAAGGCGGAAAAGAAAGAGCAGAACTTTATAAAAACACATTTGCCAGATATCCAATTACAATTGTAGAAGCTAATGAAGAACTTACTTTACAAGCTGCAAACTATAAAGCCTTTCATAAAATTTCTTATGCAGATGCTTTTGCTGCGGCTCTTGCTAAATATAAAAAAGCAACTCTTGTTACCGGGGATAAAGAGTTTAAATCACTAGAAAAAGAAATTAAAATTAGATGGATATAATTGCTGATTTCAGAATTAAATGGAAGAAATATCGTAGTTAATGAGGCTAAATCGCGCAGCTAATGGCGAAGCCACCCCTTTGGGGGTAGATATTAAATTATAATTTCTGAAAAGTCCGTTCCGTTTTTATCGGGACGGACTTTTTTATTTTAAAGCCAGAGACTGACCCGCTAGAACGTTAAGGCGGGCTGTTGAGTCTTCGGCTAAAAACTTGTTTAACCGAAACAAAGTACCGTTGGGCTTGCCAGGCGTAATGAAATGAAGGTAGGTCTTACTTTTTACAAAAAATTTATTGAGTTATTGTTTTTAACTGCTTAAGTTTAAACCGATATGATGGGTTGTTTAGTATACCCCCAAAATCTCCTCATTCTCCTCCAGCGGGGGATGCTAAGGTGTGGTAAAAAAACGTTTTTAATGAAGAAAGTATTCATTATTTTTCTTATAGATTAAAAAATTTAACCATTAACTGGAATTTTCCTTATGGCAAAACTAAAAGCCATTGATTTCTTTTGTTCAATTGGTGGAATGACTTACGGATTTCGGAAAGCCGGAATAGATGTTATCGCCGGAATTGATGTTGACCATTCTTGCAAAGAGACATACGAACACAACAACCCAGGATCAAAATTT
>JADFPP010000041.1 GCA_022562275.1 Bacteroidota bacterium | reverse complement strand
TTAAATGTTTTATACGAAACTTCGCCATCACCTTATCCCTTTGCGGCTGGGACAGATCACCGTGAAGCGAATCCGCATTGTATCCGTCCCGAATTAACTTTTCGGCAACTTCCTGAGTTTCTCTTCTGGTTCGGCAAAAGATTATTCCGTAAATCTCAGGGTAATAGTCTGCAATTCTTTTTAGTGCTAAATACCTGTCGCGTGCATGGACCATATAACTTACATGGTTAATATTATCGGCGCCAACATTTTTTTTACCGATAGTAATTTCAACAGGGTTTTTCATAAACCGGTTTGCAATTTTAAGAACTTCATTCGGCATGGTAGCGGCGAAAAGTAAAGTGTTTTTGTCTTCAGGTGTTTCTTTAAGGATTGCTTCAAGTTCATCTCTGAAACCCATGCTAAGCATTTCGTCGGCTTCATCAAGTACAACTGTCTTTATTTTCGAAATCTTTATTACTCTTCTTTTAATCAGGTCAAGCAGTCTACCCGGTGTTGCTGAAATAATATGTACACCTCTTTTTATAGTGTTAATCTGCCTTTCAATGCTTGCACCACCGAATATCGCAGTTATCTTAACAGCGCTGTCGTACTTCGCGTATGCAGTTAAGTCATCCGAAATTTGCAAACAAAGTTCACGTGTAGGGCAAAGGATCAGATGCTGAACATGCTTAACCGATGGATTTGTTTTTTGAATTAAAGGCAGACCGTAGGCGGCTGTTTTACCCGTACCGGTTTGTGCTAATGCGATTATATCATCACAATCTTCTTGGATTAAATGAGGAATTACCTGTTCCTGAACGGGCATTGGATCTTTAAATCCTAACTCTTCAATCGCGCGGATATATTTATTTTCAATTCCAATCTCTTCAAAAGTCATAATATCACTTCCTGATAAATAATAGTCTTTAAAAAATAATTAAGTATGTAATTTACGCAATCACAAGTTGGTATCACGCTTTATTTGAAGATGGTGATTGATGGAAAGAGATAATGGTTTTAAGAAATGAAATAGAAACGATTCCTGAAATCCTCTATTGAAATTACAAAATTTGTCCCGATGTTTTGTAACTGGATACAAAATGGCGTGCCGCTTTCGTTTGTACGTTGAAGCTTTACGTAGGCGAGAATACCGCATTGAAAATAGCTAGCCTAAACTTGGCGGGGGCGTCCTGTTGTCCGAAGGACTCTCGCGAAGGGATACCTCGGTACTTCAGAGATTTGCTTGTTAGGTGAATTTTTGATTATTTAATAAATTGGAGTTAGGATACGCAACATTGGAAATACTATAAATAATTGAGCAAAGTAAAACAGACTGACTAATTTCTAGAGCATAATTATAGTTCGTATCAATTATAGATTTTCGAAAACTCTTGAAGTGATAAAAAATAAATCTAAATCTTCTTTAAACGATATTACCTCAAACATATTTTAAATCCACATAACGGCTGAGTTCACCGACATCGCCGCAGGCGATGTCGGAGTGCAACGCTTTGTTAGCAACTCAATTCCAGTACTTTAAACATCCTATTGTTTGCATCTATACAAACAGAAAGTAAATCTTGAACCTCGTGAATATCATAGGTCGCTTCCGGGTGCTGTGTTGGGTTCCTGAAAGATAAGCGTATGTTGTCCATATGATTATTTAATGTGGTGAATTTCTTCGTCTTGTTTCTAGCTCTTAAATCATGAACAATAGGTCCCCACATTTCACTACTGATACGTTTATGTCTTATCATATTCTTATAATAATGACGCAAGTTGGCTTCAGTCGCTCGCAGGATATGAAATGCTGCTGCTGTTGGCCGCTCAAAAGCTATACATTTCCCAGCTTCGTTAAAATCGTATTTCGCTATATCTGGAAACGACTCATATGTTCCGGGAGAAAATAACGCAGATACATCATCTAAGAGTTTATCTATATCTAGTCTCTTAGGCGTAGTAACATACGAATATACTCCTTCAATTTCTGCGTCGAGTGTAAGTCTGATCTCGCTCATTAGTTTGCTTAATTCCCGCGCCTGATCGGCGTCTAGCTGCTGGGTATCAGATTCAAAAGCTTTCTCCAGAAATTTCTTCAATTCCCGCGAAGCACGCTGGGTCACCTCCAGTCCCAATTTTCCGATATTGGATAAAAATCTTTCTATATTTTCTTGAACATAGTTCTCACCGGGAAAGTTAGTCCCTTCTAGTGAATCCTGGAGGTATCGCATTTGCGTACCGAAAAAGTAGTAAAGTTCTATGCTGCGCTTAATCATATTACCATCTCCTTTTCTTGCTAACTTATACTTAACAGGAAATGCTTACACTTGATTTTTGGTAAATCCTTTTTATTGTAATCTCAAATTCATTTTTTTAATCTCAGAACTATTTGCAAAATTAAGTAAGTCATTTCACGACTCTGCCTATCCACCAAATCTTAGCATTACCCGCCCGGTCAATGAGTAAAAGAAAGGACAATTATACATTAAGAACTTACTATTGTAGAAGCAATGATTATTTTATATTTTTAATTTAATTTTACTCAAGTAAAGAATTCAAATTAGTAAGATTTTTTCTTAAAGGAACTTTGTGTCTTTGAGTCTTTGTGGCAAAAAAGAATTCTACTAAAAATAAAAGTAATCAGTGCCACGAAGTCACGAAGGCACAAAGAATCTCAAAATACAAATTACCATTAAGTTAACCGCTTAATTCTAAAAAATATATTTACAATAGTCTTTAATGCCTCACACAGAAAAGAAACACAGAATTATATTTATAGACCTAATGCGTGCGTTTGCAGTTTTCCAAATGGTGCAAGGGCATACGATTGATACGCTTTTAGCTGATAATTTTAGAAACTTTGATAATCCCATTTATGCACTATGGTATTTTACGAGAGGGTTGACTGCTCCGATTTTTATGTTCACTGCCGGAACTGTGTTTATTTATTTATTCCGGCTTGTTAATAAACCATTCAGTGAAAATCCCAGAGTAATAAAAGGAATAAAAAGGGGATTGCTGCTTATTTTCCTCGGTTATCTTATCCGCTATCCAACCTGGACAATTTTTGATTTTTCTCAGGTATCCGACTATTTAATGGGAGTTTTTTTAGGAGTGGATGTATTGCATTTAATTGGTTTTGGTTTATTGGCTTTGCTTACGCTTTTATACTTATCGGAAAAATTTAATCTGAATGATTATATCACTTTTTCAATAGCTGCATTAATAATCTTTTTAGTTTCGCCGTACTTTTTTTCCTTGGATTGGAATAGTTTTTTACCGCAGGCATTAGCGGGCTATTTTTATACCGGCACCGGTTCACCTTTCCCATTCTTTCCCTGGGCTGGATATGTAATTGCCGGAGGAGTTCTCGGTGCTCATCTTGCAAAACATCCGTTGGTATTTAAGTCTTCAAAATTTAGCGTTGCCCTGGCAGTAATGGGTTTAGCATTCATTATAGTTTCAATGGTGATAGATTATATAAGCAATTTAAACGGAACGGAGAGGGTTGTTAACTCCGCTGCAATCAACTTAGTATTTTTCAGGGTGGGTTTTGTGCTGGTGCTTAATGCAGTTGTTTCCTATATATCATTAAAGGCGGATTCAATACCAAAGATAATTATGTTAATCGGGAGGAACACTTTACTTATCTATGCTGTTCATCTTATAGCCCTATACGGTAGTGCTTGGAATCCCGGTTTATATAACTGGATTGGAAAAACATTTAACGGAGTACAGGCAGCCATATCAGCAGTCGTAATGTTTGGTTTGATGATTTTGATGGTACTGCTTTTTAATAAATTCAAAATAAAAAATAAGCAGCTTGTTACCTGATAGTAAACAATTAGATATTTTCTTAAATTTGCTTTTTAGTTGATTAAGATTATATATGAGAAAAACCGAAGCTACAAATCCGGAATTAACCGAAGAAGAGAAAAAGTTCGAACAAACACTTCGTCCTTCATTTATGAATGATTTTATTGGGCAGGATAAAATAACAGACAACTTAAATGTTTTTATTTCGGCTGCCCAAAAAAGAGGCGAAGCGTTAGACCATTCATTATTAACAGGTCCTCCCGGTTTGGGTAAAACAACTTTAGCTCACATCATTGCACACGAAATGGGTGTTAAGATTAAAGTAACTTCTGGCCCTGTTCTGGAAAAACCCGGAGATCTTGCAGGAATACTTACCAACCTTGAAGAAAAATCAGTACTTTTTATTGATGAAATACATCGCTTGAGTCCTGTTGTTGAAGAATATCTTTATTCTGCAATGGAAGATTATAAGCTTGATATTATGATTGACACCGGACCAAACGCTCGGATGGTTCAAATCAGTCTTCCCAAATACACTTTGGTTGGCGCAACAACCCGCGCAGGAATGTTAACTTCACCTTTACGTGATAGGTTTGGTATCAGGTTCAGGTTGGATTATTATGCGGCTGATAATTTGAAAATAATTGTTCAACGTTCTTCAAAAATTTTAGATATAAAAATAGATGAAGACGCCGCTTACGAAATAGCAAAGCGTGCACGTGGCACACCGAGAATTGCAAACAGACTGTTGAAACGAACCCGTGATTTTGCCGATTTCGATGGGAAAGAAATAATTGATATTGAAATTTCGCAGAAAGCGTTATCTGCACTTGATGTTGATGATTATGGTTTGGATGAAATGGATAAGGAAATAATTCTGGCTATAATCGAAAAGTATAACGGTGGTCCTGTTGGATTAAATACTCTTGCAGTTGCTGTTAACGAAGACCCGGGAACCATTGAAGAGGTTTATGAACCCTTTTTAATTCAGCAAGGCTTCATTCAACGAACACCGAGAGGCAGGGAAGCAACGCGTTTAGCATACAAACGATTTGGTAAAACTAAGTTTGATGATAATGATAAAACATTTTTTGATAGTTAATTACCAATTTAAATTTGGGGCTGATTTTTTACAATGATTTCAACGAGTATCTGCTTATTCTTAGATATTGATTAAGAACTGTCCCAACCATTAATCCAGAATAAATAAAATGATTGAAAATAGAATCAGTGATCTTATTACTGAATCTGAACTGAGTGTTTTACCGATTGAACAAGCAGAAACTATCCCATCATCCTGGTACACAAAGGAAGCAGTTTATGAATTTGAATTAAATAATCTCTTCAATACTTCCTGGCAAATTGTGGGTCATACTGATCAACTAAAAAAATCAGGTGACTACTTTCTGTTTGATTTAACGGGAAATCCCATCATTATAATCAAAGATGGAAATGATATCCGGGCGTTTTACAATGTGTGCAGACATCGGGGAGGACCGCTTGCATTTGAAGCAGGCAATACAAAATTATTACAATGTAAGTATCATGGATGGACATATAAACTTGACGGCACGCTTCATAAACAACCAAATTTCAGTGGCGTTGAACATTTTAATAAAAAAAAGTTTTGTTTAAATCCCGTTAACTTTACTATTTGGGAGGGATTAATATTTGCAGCGTTAGATAATCCTGCTATTAATTTATCTGAAGTTCTTTCAGGAATAAAGGAGCGCATAACTCCGATTGATGTAAGCAAGTATAAGTTTTACAAAAGAGTAAAATATAAAATTAATTGTAACTGGAAAGTATATGTCGATAATTATTTAGAGGGTTATCATTTACCGTTTGTTCATCCGGGACTTTCAAAAGTTTTAGATGCAAAAGATTATATAACCGAAACATCAATTAATTATTCACTACAATATTCTCCATTGAAGGATAATGATGTGTACGGAATGGGAGAGGCGTATTATTATTTTATCTTTCCAAATATTATGCTTAACATTCTGCCTGGCAGATTGCAAACAAATCTTGTACTCCCACTAAGTAAAAATCAATCGCTGGTGATCTTTGATTTTTATTTTGATGATGTTACATCACCTGATTCTGTTAAGAGAATTGAAAAAGATATTAGGTTTAGTGATGAAGTGCAGCAAGAAGATATTATGATTTGTGAAAAAGTACAGAAGGGTTTGGAATCTAAAGGTTATGATAAAGGAAGATTCTCCCCTCAGGAAGAAATGGGTGTTTATCATTTTCAAGCACTGTTAAAAAGTTTTTATAGCAAAGTTCTGACCCATTTTAACTGATCTTTCAAAATAAAAAATTTATTTTTCTTTACCGGGTTTTTTCTTTTTGGAAGTTTTTTTAGGTTCAGTTTTAGTTTTCCTGGTTTCTTTGGTTTCTGTTTTCTTCCTTTCTGTTTTTACTTTTTTGGACTTCTTTATTTCTTTTACTTCTTTGGGCTTCTTTACTGCTTTTGCTTCTTCGGGTTTCTTTTCTGCCTTTACCTCTTTTGGTTTCTTCTCCGTTTTTAATTCTTCTGGTTCTTGTTCTATTAACTCCACTTTTTCAACTTCTACGTTTTCTTTTACTGTTTCATCTTTTATTGTTATTGCCGGAACGATTCCTTTAGCTTTTCTTGGTCTGTATTTACCGTAAGATCCCGTGAAAATTTTTCCGCGCCTTGTTTTTTTATCGCCTTTACCCATAAATAATGTCCTTAATGGTTTATCTAAATAATTGACTACTCAATTATACTCTACATACAATTAAGTTGCAATTTTCTTTAGTTAAATGTGCTGCTTTGTTGAAATATCTGTTCAAATAATTTAATGATTTGGTCTACAGCATTTTTTAGTATCCGAAAAACTTTTCACTTCTGTTGTGGCATTTAATTTATGACAAAGTAATCTGAATATACTCAGAATCTTTTTTTCTGTTAAGACCTGTTATAAAATTATATATAGCAAACAGTTCAAGTGAAAACGGAATGTAGCCTAAATATCCTAAAGCAGGCATTTCAAATACATGAAGAAAATTTACCATTGGTGTATCGTAAATCCATTTGGGATAAGAATAATAATTCCACATCTCCCAGAAAAATCCACAGATCAGCGCACCTGCTGATAATGCTATTACCAGTTGCCAATCACCTTTTGATGTATAATCAAATATAGTACGATTTTTTAATTTATAATTAATCGGTTCGAGTATAAAATAAACTGCTGCCCATTCAAAATAGTAAAAGTATTGTGGAAAGATAAGTATTAATGAAAGCATCATAAAACCAATTAAAAGGAATTTGTTTAGAGTTGTTTTTGTTGGTGATAATAACTTGAGATTTTTAAATTTCTTAATCCACCTGAAAGTCCCTACTAATTCTGCAGTCTCAAATACAGCGGGCATAACAGTGGAAAAACTAATTGTTGCCAGTAATGCATATTCAAACTCCGTAAAAAATTGTTTGCCATCATAAAACCAGTTTTGTGTTCGCCAGTTGATAAGTTCGAAAAGCCACCACGCAGGTGCTGAAATTAGAAACAACAAAGTAAAGTTCTTTACACTTCTTTTTAGGAGGGAGCTGCCCTTCCTGTAAAATACAATCGCATCAATTGTTAATATGTAACCAAACCAGAGAGGAAAGAAAAGTATGTGAGTGCGAAGTCCTTCAAGATTCCAGTTCAAGAACCAGAAGATCATAATAATGAATAATCCTAACCACCCGTGGAAAGGAAATCTCTTTATAGATATTTTTTCCATAGTTCGAAATAAACAAAACTAATCAAAATAATACCACTATTTTTATATCTTTACAGTAACATTAATAATTTGCATACTAATCACATATAGGATGTATTTACAAATGGGAAAAGAAAATGAATTACTCTCAATATCCGGCATAAAATTTTGGGTTATTGCTGCTTCAATTGTTGTGGTAGTGATGGGGATTAGAGAAGCAAGTGTTTTAGTACTGCCTTTGCTTCTTGCAATATTCGTTTCTGCAATATGTCTTTCACCCTTTTTGTGGCTGAAGAAAAAAGGAATACCGCAGGTTCTTGCATTGTTAATTATTATTCTGGGAATTGCAGTGATCACTTTTGTTTTAGGTGCATTACTGGGAACATCCGCATCTGAATTTTCTAATAAAATTCCATTCTATGAGCAAAGGCTAAGTCAATACTGGTCTGATACTTTTCTGTGGCTTGTTCAAATGGGGTGGGTGGATGCAAATTTTGAAATTAAAGAAAAATTTGATCCCAGTAGTATAATGTCTATTGCCGGAGGGGTTTTTACGGGGTTTAGTAATATGCTTAGTAACTCTGTACTGATTTTGATTATGGTGATATTTATGCTTTTAGAAGTATCAACTTTTACAAAAAAAATGAAAATAATAAATCCGGTTTCAATTGCAAGGATGGATAAAATAGTACTAAATCTGAATAAATACTTTGGCACAAAAACTCTTACAAGTTTTTCAACCGGAATTACTATTGCGATTGCACTTGCTATTGTTGGTGTAGATTTTCCTCTGATGTGGGGCATGCTCGCATTTCTTTTGAACTTTATCCCGAATATTGGTTCAATCATTGCCGCCATACCTGCAGTACTTCTTGCATTAATTCAACTCGGTCCAAGTTCTGCTTTAGTAACGGCAATAATTTATGTCGTTGTTAATGGCATCATCGGTAATGTTATTGAGCCCAAAGTAATGGGAAAGAACCTTGGGCTCTCACCACTTATTGTATTCGTATCATTAATATTTTGGGGATGGGTCCTTGGTACTGTTGGTATGCTGCTTGCTACACCGTTAACAATGACTATAAAAATTGTTCTTGATAGTTTAGATAATACCCGCAATATTGGAATTATGATAGGTGATGAATCTTCATTAAAAGAATTAATGTGAAGCATGCAAACGGAAACGAACCGGCAGATTGAAGGATAACAAATTATCATTTTAAGAATTTAATTGAGGTAATTCATTTTATTTTTTATTTACTATGATATTTAACCTATCAGGCATTCCGGAAAATTGTGATTCCCATCCATAAACCAATCATCAGGTTATACTGCAAATGTTCTTAACAAACAGGAATTAATATTGCTAAAAATCACAATGTAGTGAAGTAATTTATCCTGATATCAATATGGATAGACTCTCATACATTTATAACAGTCCGTTTCAACAGCACACACTTAAGTAAAGTAAGTTTCCTGATCTACCTTCCTTCTTTTAATACTCTTAATTGTTTTCACATCTACAACTTTCCATTCTTTTCATACATCATTAATTTCTTTCACATTCATATTTGTGTTGTATAAACAGAAGAAATAAAAAGTAAAGATTACTTGGTATCAGAAAATTTCTCATAGTTTAGGATAAAATGAGCGTTCAAAAAGAAGGAATAAGTGGAATAATTATTGCAATTGCAGGAACCATTGATCATAAATAAGAGCCGAAAAGTGGATCTTTCAAGAACAAATATTTATCCGCTAAGTGAAGAAAATTTGCAAGCGTTATTAACTTATTATGTTCCCTATTATCCAAAGGGGAATCTAAAGAGACTGAATAATGAAATTAAAAGTTTTAAGCTAACGTTAAAAGAATTAGAATATTCTCTGCAAAAAATAATACCGCTTATTCCTATAATTTGTGAGAGACTTAATACTATCCCAACGCAATCAAATATTTTAGATTATTCTATAGAAACATTTTTGATTGAAGAACTTAATGAAACCGAAGCTGATCAGGACAGGTTGGCAGTAATAGAAACATTAAAAAATAGTGCTGGTATTATTGAATCATACGAAAATTCATTAAGTGTGAGGAGAAAATTATTTACTGTGAGTAATTGGAATTAAATTGGAGAGTTATACTAATTCCCTTACATCACTTTATTCCAATGCCCCATCTCGCCGTTGCCTTTGCCGATTATCCATTTTTGTTTTTTGTTGCAGTTAGTACATTCTCTTTCGGGTGTTTCGTGGAGTGACGAAGATGGTGAATAATCCGCAGCGTGAAATTCTCTGTTCTGTTTCCATTTATGAAAACCGATTATACAAAAAATCTTTTTTAAAAAATCCGGCATATTATCGTATTTAATTTAGCATGTACTTATTAAAAGTAATAATTATTTCCTAATTAAAATAAGAAAAGTTATTTGCCGATTTAATTATCTCATTTGGTATCTGATTTATTAAAATTTGGTTAAAGCCCATATATTCAAATATTTTTTTATACCACAACTTTTCGGCAGGAATGACTTTGTAAAAAGTCATGGATATTGAAAACAGATTAATTTACGTTATTCTAAAAGAACAACCAGCCGTGTGCTCCGGCAACTGCACCTATTATTGTTAAAAGACTTATCCAGAGTAAGTGTGCGTGCATTGTCTGGATTTTCTTAAATGCACCTTCAGGATCTGTTTTTGCTTTTTCAATCAGTTTGTTTTTAAGAATAAACGGTTCAACTATAAACAACATTACTGTAAATATTAACCAGACAATAACCATTGCCCACATCCACCAGTATGAAGCATCCAGGAACCAGCTCCATGCATGAAGTTTGGAGATCATATAAAAGCCGGATAAACCTGTTACCACTGTTGTAACTCTTGCTTGAATTTGAAATCTGCGTTCCACTTTTTCAAAAAACTCAACTCTTTCTTCGGGAGATTTAAATTTCTTAATAGCAGGAAGAATAATAGTTGTTATCATTGCTACTCCGCCAATCCAAAAAACAACAGCAAGAATGTGTATGATTCTGCCTATTTCTAATCCTATCATCATAACTCCTATTTTTATTTTATGTAATGGGAATTTAACAAAAAGTTAATTGAAAATATTCAGTGTTGAAGATATTAAATACATTCATTTATTTTAACCCTAAGCATCCTACTGGATTTATTTAACTTAATGTGAAATAAAAAACCAGGAAGGAATAGGTTCATAATATCATAAAGGAGTTTCAATGAAGCCATTTAAAATTTTCAACATATTATCTTTTGTAGTAGCTACGATTTTGTTTTCTTACATAGCTGTAACTCCGCATAAAATCCTCGCTCAAAAATATGATGTTCAGATGTCTTATCCTACTGAAGAGCTTCCTACCGAGCTGAATTTAATTTCCTGGCGTCCTTTGAAGGATTATAAAGGATTGAAAAACATTAATGAATATGTCTATTCAAAACCAAATGGGATCTGGTTATCTGAGAAGGGACATAGAACACTTTTGTGGGAAGGAAGATCAAGCATATCACCAAAATTTAAATGGTCGAAAAATGGTGACAAATTATTCTTTATTGGCTATGTTAATGAAAACCATGGCATTATAGTATGTGAAATAGAAAGCCTTGAAACCCACTTCATTACGCCGCCAGGCGGTAAGTTGATAAGTGCTGCATGGCGCCTATCTCCCGATGGAAATAAAATTGCGCTGACAGGTCAACAAAAGGTTATTGATGAAAAATATCCAGGAGGGAAAAAAGATGAATATTATATATACACATGTAATTATGATGGTTCAAACATGCAAGAGATAGCAAATGGGACAGTTACTTCCTGGTCTCCTAATGAAGATAATATTTTATTTTCACGAGGTGAAGAGAGGGTTAGCAAGTCAAGCTATTTGGGATTTGTTGTGAAACGCTATATATGGTCACATAATTTAGTTACTAATGAGAATAAGAAATTGGTATTTATTCCTGGTTATAAACCAATTATATCACCTAATGGTCAGAAGTTTTATTTTCATATAAATGGTAGTACTGATTTGAATATTTATGATTTTAAAAATGATGGATACATCTCTTTACCTTTAGATTTTGTAAATTCAGATCATACTTGGTCTCCTGATGGAAAAAAAATAGCTTTTGTTGGTTACGAAACCGCCTTGTCGCACAGTTCCCATTTAGCAAAACTCGTAAATAGTGATATCTGGTTGATAAATAAAGACGGCAGCGAGTTAACAAATTTAACGAATACAGGAATTGGATTATTTGAAAGAGCCCCTCAATGGATAGATAATAGTACAATGGTTATAGTGCAAAAGAATTATAGCGGCGAATACAAAATTGTTGTTCTGTCTATTAGCCAAAAACAGTAGCATATTCAAATAAGTTTTGCTATTTATTTCATAGCAAGAAACCATTTACTAGATAACCAAAATTAAACAATCAATTGTGCGGTTATTAGTATTCCGGTATAGGCATTCCATCCATCCAGGGTGCACCGGCATCCATTAATTCTTTCTCAATTTTTAGTAATCTTGTATTTAAAATAATATCCAAATCATTTTTTAATTTGAGGAATTGGGTTCCTGCAAGTTCCAGACTTCGCTTCTGTGTTTGCGTAGGACCATAAGTAGAATTAAAAGTTCCTGAAGCCACACCATGCCAATAAGCAATAGTAGGATTGGTTTTTTCACCGACTTCTCTTTTTGAACGGTTACCATTTAATTGCTCATCAAGTGCCAGCAAATCTTGCCTTAACGTATGTAAATCACTATCCAGATTTCCGGGAGCAGTTGTAATTCGAACTAAAGCATTTTGCATCAGCTCAACTTTTTTTAATGTTTTACGCAAAATTTTTGTAATTGCTGTCATAGACTTATTAAATCTTTCGGTCTCTTTCCAAAATGCAGCAGTTACTTTAGGATCGGCGGTTGGCAAAGCACCCTCATATAATCTTTCAACTTTAAATGGTACCGGTTCGGATAATAAAGTAATAACACCGTCAACTTTTTTTGAAAGTGTAACCGTGTAATCACCCGGCGCAACTCTTGCGCCAATAAAACCACCACTTTTTATATCTGATGTTTTTACTATAGCATCAGTTGGGGGAAACCTTAAATCCCAGGCTGTTCTATTAAATCCCATTTCGTTTTTGCCTTCTATGCGTCTGACTACATTACCTTCAATGTCTCTTACAGTTAACCATATCTGCGGCTCATCCTGTCTTCTTTCCGCTTCAATCTCGTCCCAACCGGGGAAGGTAACTTTTTGTTTTTTTGTAATCTGCTCTTTCTCCTTTTTCTTTCTTTCTGATTTCAAGGATTTTATTTCTTCTTTCAGGTAATAGGTAAAAACTGCACCAAACGGAGGATTGGGTGCTGTAAAATGATCTGCACCTGTTATTACACCTAAGGGATTTGGGATATACCACCAGGCTTTACGGATAGGGAAGAGAGAAGCTTCCTGATTTAATTGTTCTTTTGATACGTGACGCAGAACGCTGTAATCATCAAAAATATAAAAGCCGCGGCCGAAGGAAGCTCCAACCAGATCATTCTCGCGTCGTTGAATAGCAAGATCGCGAAATGAAATCGTAGGAACGCCGCCAGTGAGTTTTATCCATCGGGAGCCGCCATCTATCGTAAAGTAAATTCCAAACTCAGTGGCTGCAAAGAATAGTTTAGAATTTATATAATCCTGCACTATACGCCAAACGATCATACGTTCGGGTAAATTTCCTTTGATCGAATGCCAGTTTTTTCCACGGTCGGTACTTTTTAATAAGTAAGGATTGAGGTCGCCATATTTATGATTATCCAGTGCGATGTAAAGAGTGTTAACATCGAATAAATCTGCTTTTATATCATTTACAAAAGCAGTTTTTGGAACTTCGGGTAAATCCCCAACTTCAATTTTACGCCAGGTTGTACCCCCGTCTTCTGTAATGTTTATCAAACCGTCATCGGTTCCGGCATATATTAAACCTTCCTGCAATGGTGATTCGGCTAACGATGTGATAGTATTATAATTTGACATTGCATACAAATCCCAGGGCGAATCCCAGCTCCAGGTATCTTCCATTATTGGTAGAGTAATACGTTCCTGATCGTGAGTGAGATCACCGGAAATAGCAGTCCAACTATCACCACGATCATCAGAGCGCCATACGCGTTGTGAAGCAAAATATATTCGTGTTGGTGAATGTGGACTGATAAGAATTGGTGAATCCCAATTGAATCGTTCATAGTCCTCGCCTTCTTCCGGTTGAGGTTGAATAGAAATTATTTCACCAGTGGTTCTGTCTATGCGTGAGAGATACCCTTGCTGCGATTCAGAATACATAATATCGGGGTTACCCGGTTCTGTAGCAGGTTGATGTCCATCACCTCCAAGAGTAACAAACCAATCAGAGTTTTGAATACCATAACTGTAGGTAGTTCGTGAGGGACCTCCCAGTGTATTATTATCCTGAGTACCACCATAAATTGTGTAAAAAGGTTCAGCATCATCAAGAGCAACTTTATAGAATTGTGTTACGGGAAGATTACCGATAAAGCTCCAGTTTTCGGCCAAATCAAAACTTTGATAAAGACCGCCATCTGTACCCACAAGTAAATAATCCGGATCATCATTACGAAAAGCAATTGCATGATTATCTACATGCTTGAATCGTTCTTTCATCCGTCTAAAATTTTTACCGCCATCATCGGAAACCTGCATACGTACATCAACAAGATAAATACGATCAAATTGGTGGGGGCTGGCATATAATTCCTGATAATAGTGCGGACCGGTTGCACCGGAAACGGCATCAGAACGTTTCTCCCATGATTCACCACGGTTTTCAGAGCGATAGACTGCACCTGTACGCCTGTCCAGTTCTATAGCTGCGTAAACTACATCGGGATTTTGTGGCGAGATAGCTAAACCTATTTTACCTAAATTGGATGTTGGTAAACCTTTTTTTAATTTTTTCCATGTTATACCTCCGTCATCAGAACGATGGATACCCGATCCCGGACCTCCACCCATATAAGCAGCTACATTACGATGACGCTGCCAGGTCGCGGCATATAATACATCCGGATTACGCGGATCAATAACGATATCTGTTGCACCAACCCATTTATCATCGCCTAAAACTTTTTCCCAGTTTTCCCCACCGTTCGTTGTTCTATAAAGACCACGTTCACCGCCACTCGACCATAACGGTCCCTGGACTGCAACCCATAGGATATCAGAATCTTCAGGATGCACTATTATCTTTGAAATATGCTGTGATTCTTTTAGTCCCATGTTTTTCCAACTGTCACCACCATCTAAACTGCGATAAATACCGTCACCATAACCAACATGGCGCCCTCCAACATTTTCACCTGTGCCAACCCACACAACAAAATGGTTTTGAGGATCCAAAGTTATACATCCTATCGAATATGAAGACTCACCATCAAAGAGAGGCTTCCATGTTGTACCGGCATTATTTGTTTTCCAAACACCGCCTGAGCCTACTGCGATATACCATTGATTTTGATCATTTGGATTAATTGCAATATCGGCTATACGACCGGACATTAACGCCGGACCTACACTTCGCAGTTTTAAGCCGGAAAATGTTTTATCACTAAATAATGTATCTTTATCATTTTCCTGTGCAGAGATTGCATTAGTAATGATTAAGAAAAAGAAACTGCAAATGATTAATCTAGTTACAATGTTCATGATCATTCTCCTAGAAAATTAATGGAAGCAGATTGGTTTTCTAACTTTGCAGCTAATATCAACACCTTGATTGCAACTCTGAGCTGATAATAGTTACTATCAATTCAACTTTTAATGCACATTTCATTAAAATTAAAAATTCGATTGTTTCATACAACTAATTAGTTCACTTACGCTTACAGTTGCAATACCCGACATAATATCAGACATAGCATATGGAATGATCAATCTATCATTATGGATAAGCGAACCGCAAGTGTAAACTACATTGGGCACATAACCTTCACGCTCTCCCTCACGCGGGGTGATAAGTGGTTCATTAAGGCGCCCAATTATATTTTCCGGATGCTCCAGATCAAGAAGTATTGCACCGATGCAATACTGCCGCATAGGTCCGACACCATGCGTGAGTACCAGCCAGCCTTCATTTGTTTCAACCGGTGAACCGCAGTTTCCTATTTGAACAAATTCCCAGGGCATTTCCGGCTCCTGGATGATTTTAGACTCCTGCCAAAAATAAAGAGAATCGGAATACATAATATGGTTGTTTTCACCGTCCTGGCGAGAGAGCATAACATATTTACCGTTAATCTTACGCGGGAAAAGAGCCATACCCTTGTTCTGAATTGCCTTACCGTTAAGAGTAATAATTTTAAAAGTTATAAAATCTTTTGTTTTTATCATTTGTGGTAGAATACTAATACCGTTATAAGCTGTATAGGTTGCATAGTATATAGATTCACCATCCTCATCATAAAATTGGACAAACCTCGCGTCTTCTATGCCGCTGCTTTCATTTGTTGAAGTAGGAAATATCACTCGCTCGGATATTTTGTATTCGGAGTGGAATTTTATTTCATAGTTCGAATTAGCCAGCCAGTAGATGATTTCGATTGTTTCGCTGTCCGTTGGAAAATCCGGATTTGATTTTAGTTCGTTAATTCTTTCTTTGAGATTGTTATAAGTAAATTCATCCGACAATTGTTCGAGAATCCAGTTTGTTGTCATGTTACTTGCATTCATTTCATGCAGCTTAAGCTTGAATAGATGGCGATCATAAACAGGATTAACCTGGATATTAGGAGTTTCGACAAATTCACTTACAGGATCAAAAATAAATGAATTATTGTTATCAATAATTCCGCTGCGAAAACTAATGGATGAAATATGACCTTCTCCAGTTGAGCGAAAACTCATTATATACCGAAGACTTCCTTCGGGAACATTGGATTGATCAGGATGCTGCACTATTGATGGGTTGAAAAGAGCTGCAGATTCAACCGAGTATTCCATAGTAAAATAGGCACCAATGAGCATTTTTTTTGTTTCGCTCAGATCCTCATCCCTGGGAATATATACGGCTACCTCATCGAAGTGCTTTTTTAGCACGCGGGTTATATCCCTATGACGATCAAAGAATTCGAAATGAATTCTTTCCATTAATTCCTCCGCTTCGTTCTCGTTGAGACTCAGTACCCGCTTAATGATTTTTGGGGTTCGGGAATTTTCAGGAACATGAAGACGTGTAATAACACGAGATATGTCACGATTGATTTTAGTCTTTTTCCTTCTAACCAGGGGTTTTGGATAATTTATTATTTCCATATCATTTACTTTTTAATATTAATGGGAATTTTATTTTATCTTCTATGACAAAAGTATGAAGTGTGGCGTTGATTTTAAATTCTACTATATGTTTATTAAAATACGATATAATTTAATTATGGAATTCCTGATTTGCAATGATTCTGTTACAAAATTATATAATCGGCTACAACGGTGATCGTGAACCTGACAAACAAAGCTGGACAAGATCTTTAATCTTTGCTGTCCCGGTACACATAACCATGTCAGCGCCGCCCCAATATATTTTTACAGTACCATCGTCTTCAGGAACAGCTCCGCAGGTAAAAACTACATTAGGTACATAACCTGTAATTTCCCAGGCATCTTCTGGTTGCAATATCCATTGATCGGAAACTCCAATAATTTTTGCCGGATCATTTAGATCGTGCAGTGCAACTCCAAGACGATAAACAACACCGGACATAGTTTCGAATACTCCATGGAAAATATGCAGCCAGCCTTCCTTGGTTTTGAAGGGAGGGGCGCCAGGTCCGATTTTCATTTCATCCCAGTGATATGGAACGGGTTTCACGATTACTCTTGAATCACCCCAGTGGATCAGGTCAGGGGAATAGGAAATCCAAATAGACCAGGGTGATATTTCAGAATGCGGGCGGTCAAGCCGGACATACCGTTCATTAAATTTTACCGGAAAAATAACAACGTTTCGAAGATCAGCCTCTGTTATAAGTGCAATACGTTCAACCTTTTCAAAATCTATGGTGCGTGCCAGGGCAATTCGAACTCCATGACGTGAATAAGCACTGTAAGTAAGCAGGTAATAATCTTCCACCGGACAGATTCTCATATCCTCGATTCCGAATTCTTCATATTCGGCAAAAATACCTTTGGTTGCAGGTGTAAGAAACGGTTTGCGATGAACAGTAAATGAAAAACCATCATCACTGTCGGCTCTACCAATGATAGAACGACCATTGTATTGATGCGATCTAAAAAGCATTATGTAACTACCATTGTGCTTAACCACTCCTGCGTTGTGGATAGTGGCAACTGGATAGGGTACATCTTCTATTGTGAGAATGGGATTTTTAGCGTAACGGGTTACAATAGGATTTTTTGTATTCATAGCCGATAATTATTTTATATGTTAAATATCTTTTACTTGTTAAGAACTGTTTCATAGACCTGGATATATTTCTCTGTCATTTGATTGACCGTAAAATGCTGTTCAATATAACGACGGCAATATTTCCGGTTGATATTTTTTATTTTTCCCACAGCTTCTATTGCATCATCCACCGTATTTACAGTAAAACCATTTTTACCGTTTTCTATAAGTTCAGGCATGCTGCCCCTGTTAAAAGCGATAACAGGAGTACCGCAAGCCATAGATTCTATAACGGAAAGACCAAAAGGTTCTTCGAAATTTATGGGATGCAGAAGTGCAGTTGCCTTACCAAGAAGTTGATTGCGCTGAACCGGTCCAGCACTCCCGATAAAAATAACATTTTTGTCGTCAAGGTATGGTACGATATACTGGTTATAGTAGGCTTCATCCTGAATGATGCCAGCCAGTATCAGTTTTTTGTTGCATGCCCCTGCAATTTCAATTGCTTCTTTTGTTCCTTTGTCAGGGTGAATGCGCCCGAAAAAAAGTAAATAATCGTCCGGATCAGGCTGAAAATCAAACTGATTTAAATCAATTCCGTGATGTATGGTTTTAATATAATCAAGTTCCGCCGAACGGTCGGCTTCACTAATGGAAATATAGGACACTTTGTTGTTATATTTTTTATAAACAGGCAAAATACCGGGTGATGAAAAGCCATGAATTGTAGTAACCACCGGCGTAGCAATAAAGCTGGTATAGGTTAAAGGTAAATAATCAAAATTGTTATGAATAATATCAAAATCTTCAGCTTGCTCAAAGAGTTCCGAAATGTGCAGGCACTCCCATACTTTTGGAATAATAGATTGATCTTCTTCATAACCCTGTGCACAAACAGAATGCAGTTTGCCGCTTGTCTCCGAGTTACCGGTTGCAAAAAGCGTAACCTCATAACCACGCGATACTAACTCTTCGGTTAAAAGAGATACAACACTTTCCCAGGGTCCGTAGTTTCGCGGTGGAGTGCGCCAGGCAATAGGTGATAGCATAGCAATATGCATAATTAACTTGTTACTACTTCAATTGAGGGAGATGATGAATGTTTTAAAATCTCATCGGCATACAGTTTATTTAAAGTCATAAGTGAAAGCAGCCAGGCAAGTGAGGACTCTGCTCCCTCATTCTGGTTTATTCCGTCTGCCATTAAGCCATCGCGGCAGCCGCCGGTTTTAGGATCATATAGCGGCATATTCAGGTCGTTGAGTCCGAGAAACCAGTTAAAGCACATTACGGCATTGTCAATCCACATTTTATCCCTGGTAACGTTAAAAGCTTCTACACAAGCTTCAATCATAGCATTAGCCTCGATCGGCTGCTGATCGAATCGGGCTTTGGAACCGTCTTTTTTATACCATCCGGCATTTCCAATTGGCACAAAGTGCTCATCTTCGGTCTGGATGGAGAGCAGCCACTTTAACGATTTTAGTCCCATATCAGTCATATCATTGCGCTGCATCCACTGACCAGATAGAATCAAGGCATGTGGCAGCTTGCCATTAGCATAGTTTAAACTGCTTTCAAGCCATTGCCAGTCTTCTGTGGCATAACTCTTGAATTGATCGAAAAGCCTGTTAGCAACTATTTCTCTAATCCTGCGCACTTCACTGTCCCCGGCAAATTTATGCAGGTAGGCATGAATTCCTACCAGGGTAAAAGCAATTGCACGGGGTGATTTAAAATGTTCAGCCGTTTTTATAGCTTTATTAAAGAGCGTTGTGCTCATTGCCATTTGTCCGGGATTATCAAGATGATTAACTGCCTTACCAAGGGCCCATAATGCCCTGCCATTGGAATCCTCGGATCCAACCTCCTCAGACCAATGCCTTGAGTAGGACATGAAATTACGAAATCTTTTATTTTCGTTATTAAAAGCATATTGCAGAAAACTGAGATACAACCCACTCAGGGAATCGAAATAAACACTGTCTGTGAGCAAATATTTATGGGCGATGGCAACAACCATAAGTGCTCTGGCATTATCATCGGTGCAATAACCATGAAACCGATCCGGAATTGTAAAAGTTGCATGCTGTAAAATACCGGTATCATCAGTAAGAGACTTGAGGTGATCTAGTTTCATCTCCGGGAGCTCGAAATTTGTAATAGATTTTATGTTTTCAATATATGAGTACCGGGGACGAGGCTTCCGCGAGCGCTGGAGCTGAACATCGCTGAAAACCTTCAGATATTTTCGTGCAACTTCCTTCCAGATAGCCTGTCGACAGAAGGTATATGCATTTTTACGAATGGAATTACGTTTTATATCGTTGTCAAGCAAGTCGATTATTTGTTTTGCAAGAGCATCGGGATCCTTAAACGGAACAATTACTCCCCGATCATCAGCAAGCATCTCGGTTGCATACCAATATGGGGTTGAAATGATAGCTTTACCCGTACCCATAGCATAAATGAGAGTTCCCGAGGTAATTTGTGCTTCTTCCAGATAGGGGGTTATATATATATCTGCAGTGCCCAAATACTCACACAATTCTTCTAACTCCACAAACCTGTTTTTAAAAATAACATTATCCCCAATGTTGAGTTTTCGAACAAGCTGCTGCAGGCTAATACGATATTCCTCACCTTGCGCCTTCAAAATATTTGGATGTGTGGCTCCTAAAATGATATAGGTAACATCAGGGTGTTTTTGGATAACCGATGGAAGCGCCTTCAGCACATTTTCAATGCCTTTATTTTCTGAAAGCAGCCCAAAGGTGAGAATAACTTTTTTGCCTTCCACATCGAACTTGTCTTTGTAAAAATTAGGATCAATAAAAGGCATATCGGGAATGCCATGATGAATAAGAGTAATTTTTTTCTCCGGAACATCATAAATATCTTTTAGAAAATCAGAAGCTTTATTGCTCATCACTATCATTTTATCGGAAAGTTCTGCCAGCTTTTGCATAACTTTGAGATATTCAGGCGCCGGGTCTTTAAGAACCGTATGAAGCGTTGTTACAACCGGCATACGAAGATTTCCGAGGAGTTTAAGAATATGACTGCCAGCCTTGCCGCCGAAAATGCCATATTCGTGCTGCACACTTACAATATCAATCTGGTTTACATTGAGAAACTCTGACGCTACCTTGTAGTCGCTAAGTTTATTCTGATCAATCTCAAACCGAACTTTATCCGGATATGAATATCCATCGGGTCTGTCATTCATAACAACTGCCCAACACTTAATATCCGGTTTCTCTGATGAAAGGGCTTCAACCAGATCGGTAGTAAATGTTGCAATGCCGCACCGTCGCGGTAAATAGTTGCCAATTATTGCAATGGAGTTAATTCGCTTATAATATTTAATAGCAGACACCTAATTAAATTTGTAAATAATTCTATTCAAATTTATACAATAATAGTGGACAAAAGAAGAGTTTTATAAAAGTTAAAATCAATTCGAATAGAACATTTAACAATGAATACCTCAAACGAATAAATTAAATATCAAACTAATTTGAGGAAAAACAATTTTTTAAAACTGCCGGGTATTTTATGGGATGTTGGAAATTGTTTTTTAGATCATGGAGGATGTAATAATATTTTATTATTATTGAGGAGTGTTATAACGGCGTGGCTTTTCACCCGCTGCTCAAGACAACAATTCAGTGCTGAAATTCAAATCTTGTATCATCCGGTAATGTTTTGCTAAACTCTTTCAGCAGTTTAAATGTTTCAGAATATGTTTGTTTATCCAAAGCGTAGAATGAAACAACACTATCTGCCGGGGTAATTAACGGTTTGCCTAAATAAAGTTTACCAACTCTCAACCAACTCCCGGGAAGACTCTTAAACCAGCTGTCATATATCATTGCAAATTTTACGTTATACTCTTTTGCAATTTTATCCATCCAGTCTGAATTTTTACTCCCTCTGTGTTGTAAAGTTTTCGATGAAGCCAATCCCCAAAGATCTAAAACATAATTCGGATTATTATAGGTAACAAATCCTAAATCATTCACGGCTACCGGCTTTTTATAATATTCAATTGCGAAGCGATGCATCTGATATTGCTGTTCGTAGATATTATTTGAAGCTACGGGGGTAAAAATTAGCGAATTAATAAATGGTGCAAAAAGGAGTAGTACCGTTAACGAAAGTAACGAAGCAAGCTTTAGAAATCCATCCTTATAAATTATTCCAGTTAAAAGTTCTTTATTCACATAAAGGAGTACAAGGATTGCAACAGTTACAATATATATTTCATACCTGTGAAAAGATCCGTATTTACCCACGAGCAAATGGAGTGTGATACCAAAAACAGTAACACCCGCCAATAAATTTTTTCGCCTGTTCTTTCTTTTGAATAAAGTATGATAAAGAAGAAAAAGCATTCCGACTGTTAGTAATATTCCTCTTGGGTTGTTAAGACTGCGTTCCATAAATATATTCAATGACCCTCCACCTAAATTTACAGAAGCAGTTGCAAGCTTTGCACTGACTGAAGTTGGAAGCGGATTCAGTCCTAAGTGGAGAAGGAACAACACAAAGGTACCCATTAACATAATAATAGTAATTGCTGAAAAGACAGCGCTTTTGTGATAACCTCTGAAATAAAGATAGATCAATGCAGGCAAAGATACTGCAAGGTTTTCATAGCGAATTAAAGGTGCTATTATAATAGCCCCGACTAACCATTTGGTTATCTTATCATTTTCTATCTCGTGAATTAACCCCCGGACAATTAACGTGACTAAAAAGATTTGTAAAGAATGTTCCATTCCTAAAAATATAAGCGGGATCATATAGGTGGAAATAATTAATAAAATCAGAAAGAATGCAATAACTATGTTAGCTTTTTGAATTTTTGTTCCGGCGCCAAAAATGTTTGTCAATATTTCCCAGAACAGGTACAACGTTCCAACGGAGCAAGTTATATTAATAAAAAGAATGATATAGTTGGAAAAAGACAATTTAGCGAAGGGAGCAATTATAAATGTCCATAAAATACTTGAAGACGGTGATGAGAATTCATTCAGGTTTATGCCGTAATGAAATTTGGCAATGTTCTCAGCCATTGATAAGTGAATATATGCATCATCGAATGTAAATATCAAATGACCAGAGTTTAATATGAGTATCGCTATTAGCTCAATGCTGATGCAGACTAATAAAAATATCAGCGAGATTTTAAAAGCTTTTTGATTTGTCCCGTATTGTAATGCTCCTAATTTCAAGGTGATTGCCCAAATTGTTTCAGCATTCTGATTACTATTTATTCTTTACTATAACTTTCAAAATTTTTCATTCAATGAAAACTAAAAAACAATTTATTAAAAACTGCAAGGTATTTTATGGAATGTTGGAAATTGTTTGATTATAGAGTATTGAAGATATAACGGCGTTGTGCTTAAGCCGCTGCCAGAAGGTTTTTGCGGCCTAATCCAGCAGCTGCCGGACGTTTTATTGATTATGCTATTTAATTACTTTATCCTTCTTTAACAAACACCACAAACTCAAACTGCAAACCTGTCCGCCGTAGTTTTAGCGCAGGCGGGTGTCACAACCGACTGAAGCAGTCGGCTTTGTTCAAAGGACTCTTTTGGAGAGTTGCCGGTTATATAGCTTTATTTATCTTAATAATCTTTCTACTAATATTTCCTGAATATTTCTTCTTCCATCAATAATACAATGGATGAAGACTTCTCTTTTTATTATTCTGTAAATTATTCTATAAAGTTTATAATGAATTTCTAAGAAATCACCAACATCTAATAAGCTCAATTCTGGTGGGATATGTCCTCTTTTTGGGAATGCCTGAAGCAGTAAACATTTTTTGCGAAGTTTTGAATATAACTTTTCAGCATTATTTTCAGAATCATTTAGAAAAACATATTTATATATTTGAAATAAGTCTTCTTCTGCTTCCGAAACAAAATTAACTTTGTATTTCACTCTGTCCCCGTTTGAATTCGTTTATCCTTTTCCTTACATCTTTGAATGTTTTGTCCAAAGTCCTATAATTTCCTTTTTGAAGACTTTTTCCGCTCAAAGCAAGTAATTTTAGCATTGCCATAGTTTCTTGCATTTTTTCATACATCTTAATGTCTTGAACAACAACTTTTGCTTCACCATTTTGAGTAATTATAAAAGTTTTTTGATGTTTATTTATCTCATTAATCAAATTAGCCGCATTAGCCTTGAAATAACTTATTGATTTTACAGATTCACTTAGTTTCATAAGGCAGTCCTTTTTTAGACCAAATTTAGTTCATTTTTATAATTATGTCAAGTAAATTTTTTTGCTACATAACGGCGTTGTGCCTAAGCCGAAGCCCAAAATTGCTGCGCCACATTAGCCACAACTGCCAATGATTTAGCCGTAGGTGCGTAAATTTCTTCGTACGCACCGAAGGCAGTTTATTTAATTAACTTTACAATTTTTAACTACAATGCCGAACGAAAACCTAAATGCTGTAAACCTTAGTTGCGCCACACCGGTTCGGCGGTCGGTGTTGAGGCGCTGGTTATACGCTTGATTATGATACAAAGGTTTTAATATATTTTTTACAACCTTCTGTCATTGGTTCTAATACAACATCTATTGATATAGGGAACTCATTTGCTTCAGTGGAACTTTTAGCTAAAGTAACATTGAAGTGAGTAACAATTCTTTCATACAATTTTTTTTCTTCTGGTTCATTCGGATCATACTTGCCCATAGAATGAGCAAATTGATTTCGTAACCTTCTAACTAATTCGACTTCTTCCCATCCTTCTATTGTTTGATCAATTTTCCCCTTTCCTTCTTGTGGTATAATTTCATTTGCTTCTAATATTGCACAAATTCTAATTATATAATTCTGATTTATCCAATGACCAATAGATTCATTTTTTTGAATATCTTCTGGAACAAGTTCTCTACCAAAATCAAAATGAATATCAAAACCTCGGCTACGATAAAAAGGAGCTGTGCGAAAAGCTGATTGTCCAATCATAGAATCATTCATAAAAGGAAATAAAGATCTAAGTGAAAGCAAATATTCATATTGAATATCAATTTGTTCATTCAAAATAATTGATTTATCCATAGAATTTTCTAAGCGTATAACGACGTTGCGCCTAACACGCCGCCCAGAAAAACAATAACGGTTTTGTCAACGCAACTTTTATTTATAAATCAGTTTTGTAAACCAATCCCACTTTACACAATAAACTATTTATGAATAGCTAAACCAAAAGCGACTTAATAAGACCGCATCGAAGAAGCGGTCGTTGTTGAGGCACGGGTTATATTGCATTTCAATTTTTATATCTAATAGCTATTGCTATTATATATCTTTTGTCAACAGAAGTATACAAATCTCCAATCGGAACAATTACACTGCCTTCAGATTCTTCTCCTAAAATAATAATCGCATCGGCACCAATTTCTTTGTCCTTCTCTTTTAATTTTAGAACAACGCTTTCTTGATTACTAAAAATACCTTTTTTAACTCTAAGAGATAATTCGCCAAGTTCAATATATTCTCTATCAACAGGCTTATTTCTAAAGACATCAACAGAAGTAGTTGCCGAATAAGTTTCTTCACTATATTTTATAAAATCAACGCTGTATCAAGCCGAAAGGAAAAGAGAAATTACTAATATTATAATAAGATTTATTGTTTTCATTTTGTCTCGATAGATTATTATGATTCTTTGACTTCTATTACATTTGTATGGAATGTATCCAATTTGTTTGAATCATCATCTAAATATTCTCCTGCATCAAGTAGTATTTCTTCTTTCTCTTTTATTTCCTTTCCTTCTGAAACATTTTCAACAAGATAATTTTTAGCAATTGTGAATAAAGCTGGTTCAAGATTATAGTTATTATACTTAGGTAGTATACTTGCTTCCTCTCGACCAGCAATACCAACTGTAATAGAGTTTATTTTACTGTTTAAATAGTTGCTCGTTTTTTCAAGTGTGCCGCTAAGAACAAAAGTAAAAGTCATTTGATTAATATGAAATGGATCAATTATTTTTTGTGTTATGAATTTTAGATATTTCATTTTGACCTCGTTTTTGTTGCAATATAACGGCTTTGCAACTAACAAGCGGCTGCGCCGTTTATGATGATAATTAACTGATTTAATAACAACATAATTTAATTAACTAAATGAATAAGAAACAAAATAACATTAAATTGCAAACACCAAGACCTAATGAAGCCGTCTTGTTGAGTTGCTGGTTAAATTTTGAGCGAAAACTTTCACAAGAAATTTTTGGGGACGAATCCAAAGAAACGGACATAAGCAAATGGTTTTTATTTGTCAGAAGATTTTTCCTTTACCCCGGATTGTTCCTGATTAGATTCTGCGATGACATCTTCAATTCTTTTATAGTTTTTAAACTTCGCCAGTTTCTTTTTGATGGCTATATTCTCCTCATCAAGTTTGAGTTTTTGCTTCTCCAATGTCACTATCTTTTTACGAAGCTTCGTATTCTTATCAGCAAGTTTATTTTCTGCTTGCTTGAGCCGTTCGTTTTCTTTGGAGAGTTTCTCATATTTATTATCAACCATAATAACTTCGATGATTAGTAAGCGAAAAAATTTAACATATTATTAACCTGCAAGATTACCGTTTAATATTTCTTGTTATCCTGCAAAAATATTGATTTTAAAATTTATTAATATTTTTATTATTTTCTTAATTACTTTAATTAATATCATAAAACGCACTATTTAACAATTATCCTTCATTTGTAAATTACTGATATCTTGCATAATTTGCTGGATATATAAAACATAATCTTTGCAGGATATAATGTCTCAACTTTTAAATAGTGTAAGTACAAATATTAAACTCCGCAATATGAGTAGAAAGACAGAATCTGCTTATATACGGTGGATAAAAGAGTACATCCTTTTTCATCAAAAAAAACATCCTAAGGAATTAAACGAAAAACATATTCAAAGTTTTTTAACT
>JADFPP010000123.1 GCA_022562275.1 Bacteroidota bacterium | reverse complement strand
ATGTTGTATGGGGTTCTTTTACAAATATTAAATACCGCCAATACGATGCAGCGCCACTTACACCACCAAATTTTGCAGGCACAAATTACAATAACCGTCCAAAACTAACCTGGGATAAGATAGAACCTGATATTGAATATTTTGAAATATGGAGATCGTTCTTTGCAAGCGGTTATCCCGCAGGATGGACTTTACTTGCAACAACAACCTCTGAAAGTTTTATTGATAACGATATTTGGTTGGGTGGTTCAAGTGTCGGCAGGGTATTCTATAGAAGTAGGTCTAAGGATTTTAGTAATAATTTTTCCCCCTATACAAACTCAGTTAGCTTTAGATTTAGCGGATTAAATAAAATTGGCACCGGGCAAGTACTCAATGAATTTGTTCTAAAAAATAATCATCCAAATCCGTTTAATCCATCTACTCAAATCTCCTACTCACTTGCACAGGATGCAGATGTTACATTAAGAGTTTACGATATCCTGGGTACACAAGTAGCAGAATTAGTAAATGAACAACAAACAGCAGGAAGTTATGTGACGAATTTTAACGCTAAAATTCTCTCGAGCGGTGTTTATATTTATCGCATTGTAGCAAGCAACAACGGAAGAGTAATATTCACAGATTCTAAACAGATGATTCTCCTTCGTTAAACCCTCAAAAGTGCCAGTCACCTTTGCACAAATTTAGGTAGAGGTGACTGGCACTTCATTTCAGAAATTAAACAGATTCTTTTGACGGCTTCCTTCCAAATCCAGCAACTTTTCTTTTATCTTTAACCCGCCGCCATATCCAACCAAAGAACCATCTGAACCGATTACCCGGTGACAGGGAATTACTATTGGGAAAGTGTTTGCACCGTTTGCACTTGCTGCCGCTCTAATTACTTTTTCATCCCCCAATCTGACTGCCAACTCTTTATAACTTATAGTTGTGCCAAAAGGAATTTTTAGCAATTCATCCCACACCTTTTTTTGAAAATCCGTTCCTTCAATTTCTAATGGAAGATTAAACTCTTCTCTTTCTCCATTAAAATATTCTTTCATTTGAGGATAAACATTATGCATAGCCGGATCTTCAGGTTGGAGTTGAATTGTATCTACCGGTTTGGAATTATTTTTTTCAAGATTGAAAATAATTTCTTTAATTCCTCTTATTGAAGAGATAACAGTGAAATAAATATTATCAATTGTAAAAGAAGAATGATATTTAGCTGGTTTGGATGCCATTCGGTTAAAAGATTAGTTAAATAAAAAAAGGGAAGAAGCAAAACTCCTTCCCGCATCTTAAAACTTAAAATAAATTAAGCGGCAACAACTTCCAGCGCCTCATTGATATCCCTTTTAAGCAATCCTTCTATAGCCATTAATGTACCTTCGATAGACGTTGGACAAGTACCGCATGCACCCTGATAACGGATCTTAACTTTATATCCCTCAAGAGCCAACACTTCTAAACCACCACCGTCACCAGCTAATGCTGGGCGTACTTTATTATCGAGTAATTCGTTTATCTGTTTTAGTAATTCATCCTGTGTTTCATCGGGAGATTTTCTTTCTACTTCTTCAGGTATCAAATTAATATCGAATGATTTTAAGAATTCAATAAATGGTCGCTGGATCTGGCTCCAATTGGTATCTTTGTCCTTCTCAATAGTCACAAATTTTTCCATATAGAAAACGGAGGCTACGCCGCTGATTTCAAAAATGCCTTTAGCAAACGGATCATCTTTAGCCGATTGCTTATCAGGAAATTGCCTGGTTTCTACATTCAATAATTTCTGGTTTAGTATGAATTTTAATGCTTGTGGATTTGGTGTTAAATCCACATCTTCAACCATTAACATTAGTACCTCATAATGTTCATTAATTATTTGGTAAAATAACTTAAGAATGTTAAAGTTTCAAGCCATTTTATGGTATTAATATTGATATTCAAATGTTTATATTTTAGCTAAAAAATAAAAATGTATATGAAAAATATCTTAATCGTATTTACAGGCGGCACTTTTTCAATGATGATCGATCCGAAAACCGGGGGCGCAGTACCAAGATTTTCAGGTGATGAATTGCTTGCTAAAATTCCGGAAGTAAAAACACTTGCAAATATTACCTGCTTCGATTTCGGTAATTATCCGGGACCACATATGACTCCAAAATTAATGATGGAATTATCTCAGACGATTAAAAGAAAAATTTCTAATAATAATTACGATGGTGTTATTATAATTCATGGAACTGATACATTGGAGGAAACTGCGTATTTTTTAGATCTTACAATTAAAACATCTCTACCTATTGTAGTTACCGGTTCGATGAGAAACAGTTCTGAACCGGATTGGGACGGACCCAGAAACCTTATTAACTCTTTGCAAGTTATTTTAAGTGATAATTCAAATAATATGGGTGTGCTTGTTTGTTTAAACGATGAAATTAATGCTGCGAGTGAGGTTACTAAAATATTTTCAGATGGACTCGGTACTTTTCAAAGTTTAGATTTTGGTGCATTAGGGTTTGTTCAGCAGGGCAGGGTAATCTATAATAGGCTGCCCCGTTGTCTAGAAACAATTGATACAAATGATTTAAACACAAATGTAGATCTAATTACTGCTTATGCCGGAATGAATGAAAAGTTCTTCAGATTTTCAGCAGACAGCGGCGTTGAAGGAATTGTAGTTCAGGCTCTGGGAGTTGGTAATGTGCCGCCGGCTGCATTTGAAGGAATTAAATATGCCTCTGAAAAAAACATTCCTATTGTCCTTGTATCAAGATGTCCGGCGGGTGAAACGGATTATATTTACAGCTATCCCGGCGCGGGTGTGCATCTTCATAATTTGGGAGTGATGTTCACTGATTTTTTGAACGGGCAAAAAGCAAGAATTAAACTGATGCTTGCATTAGGTAAAACAAAGGATAAAAATAAATTAACAAAACTGTTTGAACGCACTTCATCTTTGGGGAGCTACTGTTAAATATCTAGTTCTTGATTGATTAAAAAAATTTATGAAAAACAGAATCTCGATTTTATTATTAATAATTTTCCATCTTTCTTTTTTAACATTTAATCTGTTTGCCCAGGAATTCTCTTTTGCAGCAATGTCTGACAGCAGGGGTAAGTATAATGGTATTAATGAGCCGATTCTGTCAGCGCTTACCGAACATCTTATTACAAATCAAACCGAAGTGGATTTTTTATTTTTTATGGGAGATCTTGTTGACGGAAGTGATATATATCCGGATTCTACATTAGCAGAACTAAAATATTGGAAGAAAGTAATGTCTTCCGTGTATAATAATTCGAATATGGTATGGCCTTACATCTGGCCGGTTATAGGTAATCACGAAGCACAGCATCCAAAAGATGCAATTAATTTCCGATCACTATTTAATGATGTTTTTATGAACGGACCTGAAGATGAAATGGGATTGACTTACTCATTCGATTATAAAAATGTTCATTTTGTTTGTATAAATTCGGAGAGATGGTATTATGGTGATCCTGAAGATACAACTGATGACAGGCGTGATTGGCATTATGTAAAAAATCTTGATTGGCTGATAAATGATTTGCAACAAGCTCGTGCCAGGAATGTTAATTTCATTTTTGTCTTCAGTCACGATGTGCCTTTCCCAATCGGTGGTCATCTTCATGATGGTTTGCCTAATCTGGGTGAAGATTTTATTCTTCCAATTGATTCAACAAAACAATGGTATGTAGATCAGCGAGATAAATTCTGGCAGATTTTAGTTGACTTTAAAGTTTCTGCTTATTTATGCGGACACGAACACATTTACGGAAGACAAGCGATAGGTGGCGTTTATCAAATTGTTGCGGGAAGTTCAGGAGCGCCATTATACGAGTTCAATCCTACTTATAATGCACAGCCCGATAGTATAATGCCGTACGGCGAAATGAGTTACAATGATGCAGTACCATATTACAAAGTTTTGAAATACAATTATGGTCCCGGGAAAAACAGCCAGCATTCTAAGGATTTTTTCGGACTAAGGGCTTTTCAATATGTAACTTTTCATGTGAAAGAAGATATTATTCATGTTCAAACTTATGGTGTTTATCCCAGAGAAAACACTGATGATGAAATGGAAGGTGAAATAGGATTGATAGATGAATTCATAATCGATAAATAATCAATTCAGTCTTGCCAGAGTGTTTCCAAATCAACTTTATGTACATCGTGTATTTGCTTTCCCAGGAATAACTCTGCAACTGATTTAAAGGTTGTTGGTATGTCACTCACAAAAAACTCGCAAATTCCTTTTTCAGGCGAATCACTTTCGAGATTATTTTTTTTAAGTTCATTTTTTACTACTTCCGCAGAAGCAATACCCGAATCAATTAATGTTACATTTGGTCCCATCACTTTTTGAATTACATCCGATAGAATTGGATAATGTGTGCAGCCAAGCACCAAAGTATCAATATCAAGTTCATGTAATTCTTTCAAATATTCTTTTGCAATTTCAGATGCAGCTTTGTGATTTGTCCATCCTTCTTCGGCGAGCGGAACGAAAAGAGGACAAGCTTGCTCATATACTTTAATTGTCGGATCGATTGATTTTATTTTTCCCGAATATGCTTTGTTGTTTATTGTAGATCTTGTACCTATAACACCGATCTTTTTATTATTTGTTTTTCCAATTGCCATTTCTGCACCAGGTTCAATCATCCCGATGATAGGTATTTCAAATTCATTTTGTAAATCAGCAATTGCAACGGAAGATGCCGTGTTGCATGCAACAACAACAGCTTTAACATCTTTACTCAATAAAAAATTGGTATCCTGAATGGAATATTCTATAACGGTTTGATTTGATTTTGAGCCGTAAGGTACACGCGCCGTGTCACCAAAATAAATAATATTCTCGTTAGTTAACATTGCTGCTAATCTCTTAACAACAGTCAATCCGCCTATTCCCGAATCGAACACGCCAATTGGTTTTAGATTACTCATATTAAACCGGCTTATAAAATTTGTGTTATTGTTTCTATTAGTTCAGATTTTATTAATTCATAATCATCAGGAGAAATTTTCTTTTTGTTTCGATTGAGAACATAAAAAGAATCTACAATATCATCTCCTCTCGTTGAAATTTTTGCGAAGTAAATGTTCAAACCAAGTTCATTCATTTTATTAGTTACCTGGTATAAAAATCCCAATCTATCCGGGGAGAATATATCTATTATTGTGTATTTTTCATGCTTTTCAAAAACAATTTTTACCTGTCCGGTTCGTTTGAAAAACTTATTCTCTATTCTCCACCATTTTGATTTCATTGAAGCAACTTCTTTACCTAATTGTAATAATCCCACCACAACCCTCTTAAGATCTTGCTCAATTTTAAAATACCTGTCATCTTCAATTATTTTATGCGTTCTGAAATCAGTAACGTTGAATGTATCAATAACGATACTGTCTTTTCTTGTAAAGATCTTTGCATCGTGAATGTTCACATCATTAACGGCAAGAACACCGCATATTTTTGATAAAAGAGAAGGGAAATCTTTTGTTATAATTGTAGTATTTGTAAAGCCATCCAGCTGTTTAAATAAAACAGAAATTTTAGTTCCCTTATTTATTTCTTCAATATGCTTTGCAATTTCCTCACCCGAAAACTGGTATGTATAACCAATATCGTTTATTGAATCAATATGTTCTTTTGCATGTGTGTCCGTTATAGTTTCAGAAAATCGTGATATATCACTTGGCAAAACAGAAGTGCTGGAAATTAATAACTCCTCGCCGGAAATTTGCTTCTTTAACATTGCATGGCTTTTCTGGTAAAGTTCAGCAAGAAGATCATTTTTCCAATTTGTCCACACTGCCGGATTAACAGCAGATAAATCAGCATAAGTAAGCAGGTAAAGAAGATCCAGGTCCTCAACCGAATTGAAGACAGACGTGAAATTATCCAATGTTTCCGGATCGTTAAGATTTCGTCTAAAAGCAATTTGTTCCATTACAAGATGGTTCTTTACTAAAAAAGATACCGTCTCTATTTCGTTCTCGCTATAACCCATTCTGTGCATAATCGATGAAGCCATTTCAGCACCGATTATTTCATGCCCTGTAATATCAATGGGTTTCGCAATATCGTGAAACAGCAATGCTAAATATAAAATTTCTTTCGAAGCAAGTTTGTTATAGATAATACTTAGTTGAGAGTTATCATCATGCAATTTTTCAATGTTTTTAATTGTAAGCAGTGTGTGCTCATCTGCTGTATAGCTATGGTAAACGCCATGCTGTAAAAATCCATTCAGCTCTTTAAACTCCGGCATAA
>JADFPP010000001.1 GCA_022562275.1 Bacteroidota bacterium | reverse complement strand
GCATCTTTAAGAACACGAGCAACAGCACCATAGCTTGCATTGATATTATGTTCTTCAATAATACGGAAGGGGCCGAGGTATTTTCGATTTTTCCTAATCTTAATAATCCTTTCCTCAATGTCTTTACATAGTTTGTGCGGGCAATTCTTTGGTGCTTTAGACTGATCGACTAGTGCTTTTATTCCATCTTTAAGGTATCTATCACGCCATTTACGTACGGTTTTCCGAGTTGTAGTAAATTCTCTTGCTGCAGCAGAGACGTTATACTCAAGAGCATATCTGACTATCTTGTAACGAATACCATAAATATTTTTCATATTTGTATAAGCAGAATAATATGTTATTTTTATCATAAGAACTCAATGGGTTTTTTCTGACTTCATAATTTTATATTTGTTAATTACAAAGTTAGTTAAAGCCCATTGTTTTTTTGCCAACTCTCAGAAGGGCAGTTCCGCTACGCTCCACTGCCCTTCTGAGAGTGATCAGCCCTTTACTATCTATCCTATTTATTTTTGTTAGGTGGATACCATGTTTATATATATTACAGATTGATTTATACATACCGGTGGAAGGAAAAGTAAAAATTAAAGTTTACAATATAGCAGGCAGAGAAATTAAAACTGTAATGGAAGAAACAAAATACCCAGGACATTATAAGGTTGATATGGATTTAAATGGGATGCCAAGCGGAGTGTATTTCTATAGAACTGAATATGTATATGAAGAAAATAATAAGACGCACAGCAGCATTATAACTAAAAAGGCTGTGCTTATTAAATAACAAAATTTAGGAGGAATAGTTATGAAACTTTTAATTACTCTCTTTATGTGCTACCTGTTTTATGGTATCTTATACCCTCAAGGTGGTGGAGATCCAGATGCCGTGGAAAATGAATTAAACATTCAAATCTCAAACGTACCTAACAGTACAATTACATTTGAACTTATTCCTTTAGGCGCGAATTGGGCTAATACTCGAGCTGCTTGTAGCTATATTTTGTATAATGATGTAACCACACGTATAAGCTCCATAACTGCTGGTTCTAATGGATATGATGATTGTTTATTTAATGGTTATGATTACAGGTATTCCAATGAAGGAAACGAACGTGATGTTAGACCGTTTTCATGTGCTCAATCTACGGCAGGTTTGCTGCCAATAAGGAACGGGTTTTATCGGCTAAACGTTAAGGAAAATGGGCAATTATTAACATATGTCTATTTCGATTGGAGGGATGCAGGATTCCCACATGGCTCGTGTCACTCTTGCACATTGGGATTGGGAAATGATATGACTATTCGTTATTATGGTCTACCTGAAAATTTATATTTTTGGAACACTAATAATATAACCAATGACAGGGACGATCCGGATGCTCAGTATGTAATAGGGGACATTATTACTTGGGCAGACTGGAAATGTTCCTCGGGCGATTCATCTCCATTCCCGTGGTCACAAGGATTGGTTTTAACTACTGAGGTTAATAATCCCAGAATAACATGGGGACCTCATCTCACTTTTCAAGCAACACATATTAAAGTATACCGTGCAGCTTCAATAACTCCATTGAGTAAACCCGCATTAAGCGCTAGTTTAATTGCAACCGTCAGCAGTAGTACTTTATGAATATACAGATGGTGATATTTCTTTATCAACTAATGGCATGTATATTTACTACTTTGTTAGAGCTTATAACGGCTCTTATTCAGGTCTGTCAAATATAGTCTTAGTGCGAGGTTATTTTTATAAAGAAAATATATCTGGTGAAGATGACCAAAAGCTAAAATTTAACTTAAGTCAAAATTATCCTAATCCATTCAATCCCTCATCAGTTATTAGTTTTAGAATTGCATCGAAGGAGCGTGTATTGCTTAGGGTGTTTGATGTACTGGGTAGAGAAGTTGCAAGACTAGTCGATGATATAAGAGATGCCGGGCCCTACGATGTAGAATTTAATGCAGCAGAACTACCAAGCGGCACTTATTTTTATGAACTTCAAGCCGGCAATTTTATAGATACAAAAAAGATGATTCTTCTACGCTAAGACTCAGCCTTAATTTGTGATGAAGTGCCAATGAAAACATACCCTTCGAGGTTTTGCATTAAACTTCGAAGGGTATAATTAACTTAAACATCTGCCTTCGCAAGTTGCGGATATTTTGCTTTTGCTAATTCATACGAACCAAACATCAAAGTTACAAAAAATAAATCACCCAATAATGTATAATGGAAGAAAGGAATAGCAGCAGTGTAACTTGCAGCCAATCCGCTTAAACCTTTCGGATAATAAATTCCCGATGCCCAAACTGCAAAGTTTGTAATAGCAAAAAACATCACCGATGCGGAAACCGAAGCTAAAAAGATATTGGATATTTTTTTCTGTTTAATAAGTAACATGCCTATAACAACGATAAGTATAAAACTTAAATAAACAGCCCACATTGCAGAATGGAATCCGAGAATTAAATCGGTTATAAACATTGCAGTAAGCGGGATCAAAAATGCTACCCACCTTTTTGTAAAATATGCACCGCCAAATAATGCCATTGCCGCAATTGGTGCAAAGTTTGGAGGATGCGGAATAAGTCTTATAAAAGCTGCAATAAAAATCATTCCCGTTAGAATCAAGAAACCTGGTGTGATAGATTTTGAGTTCATAATATCGCCTTTCTTTAAATGAGTAGTATAAATTAAATTTATAAATCTATTATTATTCTTTCTTACTAATTTACAAAATATGAATAATTAAAAGAGTTAACAAAATTTTTATTCTAATTACAGATGAATTTTTAATCCAACGTATCCCGAAAATCCCGGAGTGGCGTAGCCTAATACATCTTCATAGTCCTTATCAAAAAGATTTTCAACTCTCCCTGTTAATATTAGCCAATTATTCACATTAATTTGTGTGGCAGCATTTAATATTGTGTAAGGATCAAGCACTACCCTTGAAGCCGGAAAAGTTGAAAAATCTTTATCATCTCGTACTCCAACATAAATGATTTCCAGGGATACATTAACTCTTCCAGCAAAACTATACGAAGAAATAAATCCAACTTTGTGTTTTGGTCTTCTTATTAATGGCAAATCACTATCAATCGAGCCTTCACTTTTATCGATAGTTTCCATAAAAGTATAGTTCGCTTTTATGTTCAGACCACCAATTACTCTCGAGTTGAAGAATAGTTCAACTCCCTTCGTTACAGCTTCATTTATATTAATTGATTTAAAATTTTCGTCAAGACCGATAAGATCGGTAAAGCTGTTATAAAAATAAGTAGCGCCTACTGATATAGATTGCTGAAAGAAATATTGTTCAATCCCGGCATCCCATCCAATACTTCTTTCCGGATCAAGATTTTCATTTCCAAAAAACGGATCGTATAAATAAAAAATGGAAGGAGGTTTAAATCCAGTACCAATTGTTGCTTTAATTTTAGTACCGGTTTGCCATATAACGTATGCCGGAGCAAATCTATAAGTGAATGCGGAGCCAAACTTCTGGTGACTATCATATCTTATTCCGGCAGTTGCAAAAAAGCTTTTTCCCAATTTTATCTGATCCTGAAGGTATAATCCGATTATTGACACATTATTTTCAGGAATATTACTTTCAAATGGACCGAACGAAGATTCTAAGAAAAATTGAGACGTTGACTGATCAATTTGTGCATCGAACCCAAATAATATAAGCTGATTAGACGATACGTTAAATTGGTTTAACCAGTCAAGATTAAATCTTTTTCCATTATACAAGCTCCTGGATGAGGCAGGGTTGTTTAGTGTTGAATCGAATCTGTATTTTCTAATATTTTTATAAAATGATAAACCAACCTTCTGATTCCAATCTCCATCTAATAACTCGAATCCGCCTTCTGCACGGGTTACAAATTCTTCCTGGTTGTACTTGTAGGTTGGATCATCACCAAACTCACCACCATGCTGATCATAATCAGCTTCCGATTTTGTGAAGCGTAAAAATAGATTTAGATAAGAGTGCTCATTAAATTCAAAACCAAATCTTGAAGATAAATTGTTTCCTTCATAACCGTCCTTCTCGTTGTTGCCGTATTTCTCAGATGCAGCAGAAAACCCATCGGATTGGGTCCGCCCAAGAAAGAAGTTATAATTAAAAGCGTCTGTACTTCCTGTAACCCCAAATGAACCTTTGATGGTTCCATAAGATCCGCCTTCAGCATTAATATTTACCAGTGGTTTCCCTTTCCCTTTTTTTGTTATGATATTTACAACACCGGATAAGGCATCTGAGCCATAAAGTATACTCTGAGGACCCCTGAGGATTTCAATTCTGTCTATACCTTCTGTTGGCAGGTTAGCAAAGTCATAAACATTTGAAGGATCGCTCGTTAGGTTCATTTTAATACCATCAATCAGGACTACAGTATTACCGGCATTTCCTCCCCTCAAGCTGATATTAGCTAAAGTGCCCTGTGGACCTTGAGTTGTATAACTAACACCATATTCGGTTTTTAATAATTCGAAGACATTAATTTTGCCTCTGACCGCAATTTCTGCCGAATCAATTATAGTAATTGAGTTAGCGAGTTCTAATGTGCTCGTATTTGTTTTAGTAGCAGTTACTACTACATCGGCAAGTCTGTATACTCCTGTTGTGTCTGTTTTACTAACAACATCCTGTTGTCCATAAATAACTGCTGATAATAAAAACAGAAGAGGTACGAGAAAAAGAATCTTTGAAATAGCCATTGAAGTTACTCCTTAAATAAAATAATTAGTGTAACTTCGCAGGTGCATTGGTTTGATAAAACGAAATGTGTCTGTAGATCAGATCGTTAACCGGCCCTTGCACGCGAAGGTTGATTAATAATTTTACGGCAGGTCTCCTGGCTTTAATCAATGTAGAATGTATAATTTAGAATGAATTCAACTCTACATTCTAAATTTTTAATTCTGCATTAAATAATTACAGTTGCGCGACAGCGCCGGACTTTCGCGGCGTAGCTTCATTTAAGAAGTGTAGCCGGATCACCGGACTTCCCTATAATTCCCGTTACCCCGCCAAGGCGGGACCGGGACACCGTAAAAATTGAAAGAACTTAAATTGAAAATAAAGTTATAAAGTTTAAATTCAAAATAGTAATATTATTTTATTATGATGGTTTACAAATTATAAATTGATATGACAGAATTCATCTTGATCATAAATAATTCTTTTAAATAATAATATTGAATATTGTAATGAATAATACATTCTCATTTTTGATTTTTTTTAGTTTATTTTATAAGTTTAAAATGGTAACAATTGTGTGTAGTACTTATTAATCAATGATTATCACTGTGGATCAGTTTTGCATTTTTCCTGTTATCAGGCACTTTCGTACGTTCTGAATCATATATTTATATTACTATTAGGAGAGTTTAATGGGCTGGCTAATGAAATTCGTCAACTCTTCAATTGGCAAGAAATTCGTCATGGCACTTACCGGTTCTTTATTAATTATGTTCCTCTGTGTTCATCTTATCGGTAATTTAACTTTGTATTTTGGAGAAGAAGCATTTAATAGTTATGTATCAACACTTGATATTGTTAAGCCTATTGTTAGAGTAGTGGAATTCATACTTGCACTTATTTTTATCTTTCATATTTATTTCGGGGTAGTTCTTTGGTTTAATAATAAAAAAGCCAAACCAGTCAGATATAAAATAAATGCATCCTCAGATAGCAGCACTCTCTCATCCCGCTGGATGATTTGGACTGGCGGCTTTGTTTTAATTTTTTTGGTTATGCATTTATCTACCTTTTGGTATGCATTTAATTTTTCAGGAGAAGTTGAAATTGACGGTGTTCACCAGTATTACATTATAGTAACGGATTGGTTTAAAGACCCCGTTTATGCAAGTGTGTATGTGTTGGCAATGATCTTTTTGGGATTTCATTTGAATCATGGTTTCCAGAGTTTCTTTCAAACATTTGGGTGGAACCACAAAAAATATATGCCGCTCATTAAAAAGTTAGGAACTCTTTACGCTATTATTGTATCTCTTGGTTTTGCCTCTTTACCAATTTATTTTTTTATTTCTTCGCTGGGAGATAAGTGATGATAAAATTAGAATCAAAAGTTCCCGAAGGAAAACTTGCAGATAAATGGATGAACTATAAATTCAAAATGAAAGTTGTAAATCCGGCAAACAAAAGAAAATATGATATCATTGTAATTGGATCAGGACTTGCAGGTGCTTCTGCTGCTGCAACAATGGGTGAATTAGGATACAAAGTAAAAGTTTTTACTTTTCATGATTCAAGCCGCAGGGCACATTCAATTGCTGCTCAGGGTGGTATAAATGCTGCAAAAAATTATCAAAACGATGCTGATTCTGTTTTCCGTTTGTTCTATGATACAATAAAAGGCGGAGATTTCCGTTCACGTGAGGCAAATACATACCGGCTTGCAGAAGTAAGCAACAATATTATTGATCAGTGTGTTGCCCAGGGTGTTCCTTTTGCACGTGAATACGGGGGAACCCTTGCTAACCGTTCTTTTGGTGGTGCACAGGTCAGCAGAACATTTTATGCAAGAGGTGAAACAGGACAGCAATTATTACTTGGTGCATATAGTTCAATGAATCGACAAGTAAAACTTGGAAATGTAGAGATCTTCCCAAGACGGGAATTCTTAGATATTGTACTGGTAAACGATCATGCCCAGGGAGTAATTGTAAGAAACTTATTAAATGGAAACATTGAAAAATATTCTGCACAGGCAGTAATATTAGCAACTGGTGGTTACTCAAATGTTTATTTCCTTTCAACCAATGCAATGAATTCAAACACAACAGCTATCTGGCGTGCACATAAGCAAGGTGCTGCTTTCGCAAATCCCTGTTACACACAAATTCACCCAACCTGTCTTCCTGTACACGGAGAAGGACAGTCGAAATTGGTTTTGATGAGTGAAAGTTTAAGAAACGATGGAAGAATATGGGTTTCGAAAAAAGCGGGTGATACTCGTTCTCCGGATAAAATTACGGAGGATGAGAGGGATTATTATCTTGAGCGAAAATATCCTGCATTTGGTAATCTTGTTCCCCGGGATGTTGCATCGCGTAATGCAAAATATGTTTGTGATGAGGGTCGCGGCGTTGGTGGAGGTAGAGCGGTTTATCTTGATTTCTCAGACGCCTTCCATCGAATTGGAAAAGATGGTGTAAAAGATAAGTATGGTAATTTATTTGATATGTATAAAAATATTACCGGTGTTGATCCTTATGAAATACCAATGCAGATTTATCCCGCACCTCATTACACAATGGGTGGGCTTTGGGTCGATTACAATTTGATGAGTAATATTCCCGGATTGTTTGTTCTTGGTGAAGCTAATTTTTCCGATCATGGAGCAAATCGTCTTGGTGCAAGTGCGTTGATGCAGGGTTTATCCGATGGTTACTTTATTATTCCTTATACAATAGGAAATTATCTTGTAACCGAAAATCCTGAAAAGGTCGGTACAGATGGTTCAGAATTTAAAGAAGCAGAAAGGGCTGTTGAAGATAACATCCAAAAATTACTTTCACTTAACGGTAAGCAAACTGTTGATGAAATTCACAAACGGCTAGGAAATATATTAATTGATAAAGTTGGAATGTCAAGAAGTGAAAAAGGATTAGTGGAAGCTATTCAACAAATCAAGGAACTGAGAAACGAATTCTGGAAGGATGCTAAACTGGTTGGTAGAGCTGATGATTTAAATCTTACATTAGAAAGAGCCGGAAGAGTAGCCGATTTCCTTGAACTTGGCGAGTTAATGGCAGTGGATGCACTGCACAGAAATGAATCATGTGGTGGTCACTTCAGAGAGGAATATGAAACTCCGGAAGGTGAAGCTATGAGAAGAGATGACGAATTTGCTTATGTAGCAGCCTGGGAATTTGAGGATGTTGGAAAATGGCAGCTCAACAAAGAACCGCTGGTATTTGAAAATGTAGAATTAGCTGCGAGGAGTTACAAATAATGAATAATGAGAACCTAAACCTGGCATTACATATCTGGCGGCAGGAATCTCGTGAAGCTAAAGGGAAATTTGAGGAATTTATAGTAACTGTATCACCAGATGCGTCAATACTTGAAATGCTTGATGAGATAAACAACAGACTGGAAAAAGAAGGTAAAATTCCTATAGCATTTGAAAGTGACTGCAGAGAAGGTATATGTGGTGCATGTGGTTTTGTAGTTAACGGACGCCAGCACGGACCTTTACCTAAAACAGCTACCTGCCAACTGCATATGCGCAACTTTAAAGATGGTGAAACAATTTACTTAGAACCGATGCGGGCAACACCATTCCCGATTATTAAGGACCTGATTGTTGATCGTTCTGCATTTGATAAAATACAACAATCGGGTGCTTTTATTTCATTCAATACTGGTAGTGCGCCCGATGCTAATGCTATCCTTGTTCCGAAGGAAGCTGCTGATGCCTCATTAGATGCTGCAGAATGTATTGGCTGTGGTGCTTGTGTGGCTGCTTGCATAAATGCTTCAGCAATGTTGTTTGTTGGTGCAAAGGTTTCGCAATTTGCTCTTCTTCCTCAGGGACAGCTGGAAAAATACGAACGTGTTCAGGAAATGGTTGCAGCAATGGATGAAGCAGGATTTGGAAGTTGTACCAATACTTATGCCTGCGAGGCTGAATGCCCTAAGGGAATTTCTGTTATAAATATCGCAATGATGAACAGGGATTTTATTGTGTCTAAGTTTAGGTCCAAAGAAGTGGAATCGTAACAAACAAAATGTGAAGCGTGATATGTTTAACGTGTCTCCCTCCCATCAATTGAATTACAATTTAGTCGTTGTTCTAATCACGTATTTGTTTTTAAGAGAATCGCATCTCAAATTTTTTTTAATCCAGTTATTATAAAAGAGCGATTACTATATTCTTGATTAAACCTTAAAATTAATTTTCCCGAATAAACCTTTAAATTTTCAAACACTAAAGTTCATCAAAAAAACTTATTACAAATAGATCATACTAACCAGAACTGTTCAATAAAATACACGTTGAGCTCATCAGATAGACAAATAATCTGCACCCTTAGCAAATATCAGTCCAAATATTTCGAAAAAGGAAAATTAATAGATCTCATTTTTGGGATTTAGGTATTTTTTAATTGAGATTTTTTTATTTTGTATTTACAATTTAGATAAATATGATATGTTTGAAAAAGAAATAAAATTTATAAGCGATTTTAGTCTTAACAAAGTAAAGAAGTTTGGCTCTTTTATCACTTTCGAAAAGCTTTCGGGCACTGATCTCCATCCTGCTATAATCACATACATTTCTTCTGAATTTGATTATATGATTTATAGGGACAGGAAAAAACTGCTGGCGGATTCTATTTTTGATTATTCCGGCAGAAAGATTATAGACCAGTTTAAAATTATTGCAGAGGAAATAAAACGGAGTAAAAAAATTTCCTTTGAAGATGTTAAAAAGCTGATCATCCAGGCAGTTTCGTTTAATATAAATTATGTTGTTCGTCCTAAGTGGTCTTTAACGAAACTGATTTACAATGATCAGGATTCTGTAACGGTAGATGAACTCGATCGGATGTTAAATTATCTTTATTACTACGATTATATAAAAAATGTAATTTCTGCCTACATCTCCAGGAGGAAAGTTGTACAGCTTTCTCTGACTGAATTTGAGCTTATTCTGAATAAAATTGACCGCGAACTTTTTAAATCGAATGCTGAAGAATTAATTAATAATGCTATACAATCTATTGCAGATTTCTTCAATATTGGTGGAATTAATAATGATCAAGTTTCCTTAAGTGGTGTGGAAATCCTGCTAAAAGAAAAAAATATGATAGATTATCTATTAAAACTTAGGCATGCTATGCCGGATGATTCCAGGAAAAAGTATGAAATTGAGGATATAAAGAGTGTGCTTTATTCAGTAATACCTGTTAAAACGGAAATCGCTCCTTCAATTGAATCTGAAAATATAGAATTAAAAGATGATCAAAATTCTGCCGAAATGGAATCGTCAACATTGGAAGCTGATACGGAAACGGTGATTGAACATAAAGGTGAGCAAGAGGAAGTAACTGATGTTGAAGACAAATCAGCAAGCGAAGACGACTTACTACCAATCGAAGAAGAATTCCAGGAAGAAATAACACAAAAGAATATAGAAAAACCTGAGCCGGAAATTGATGAAGAAATTAATGAGAATAATGATCAGCTTAGGTTAGACGCTGAATCTGAGTCATCTTTGAACAATGATGGATTAATAGGTAAGGAATTTAATCTTAATGAAACTATCCCTGAATTTGAATCTACGGAATCGGAGGAAGATATTGCTAACGAGGATGATGAGATTGAACTTGAAGCTGCTTTGGATGACGAAGAGCAGATCACTAAGGAAATTGATGTTAATGAATTAATCCCGGAATTGGAAGTTACTGATTCTGAAGAAAATGTTGTTGATGAAAATAGTGACCTTAATTCAGATGAATTATTAGCCTTTTATGAAAAAGAATTAGAATCTATGGAAGAGACTCTTTCACCACAGGAAGATGATGAAGATGAATTACAATCCCGGGATGAATCTGAAACCGAATTAATTGAAACTCAACAAAATGAGCTTGCTGGAAACGAGCAAGAGGATTTAGAAAAAGTTGAAGAACAGCAGATTAATGATAGCAATGAAGAAAAGAATGATGACGATTTTGATCTATCTGTATTTGATGATCTACCTGATGGAGAAGGTGATACAGAATTATCGCATAATACAAAAAATAGTGTTGATCAAGTCAGTACTTCTGATGAAGAAATAACAGAAATTGAAAATGCTGAAGAACAAAATTCGGATATAAATATAACGGTTGAGAAAGAAATTGTAAATGAGATGATAAATGATTTAAAGGTGGATATAAATGTAGATAAAAAATTATCAGATGGGGAGTCTGAGGTTGGTGATAAATCCGAAAAAGAATTAGCTGACGGATCGGGTTCTGCAAGTTTAGAACAGAAATCAGAACAGCGGGATACTGATACTGCAGTTAAAGAGCAGCAATCAAGAGACGAACTTAATCCCGATTCAAAATTATTGGATGATTCTCCTACTGAAGAAGATGTTATAGAATTTATTGATGAAATTGATGAAATAATTGAGCAGAATACTTTTGAAGTAGAGAGCGAAGTAGGTGAAGCCGGGGAAAGAGGAAGTACTGAAAAAATCGTAGAAGAAAAAAGCGACGCTGATGAGATAATTTTTATATATGATACGATTACTGAAGAGGGAAAAATTGACAGAGAAAAATCGAAGAAAGAAACTTCTTCCGGTGAAACTTCAATATCGGGGAATAAAGTTGAGGAGCAAGTCCGGGAGCTTGATGTACCTGTCAAAGAAAATGATCTATTAAGCTACCTGACAAAAAAAGAAGTTAAAAAGATCATCTCTAATATATTTGCCGGGGATAATGAAGATTTTGTTACTACTATTGAAAAAGTATCCGCTTGCTCTTCTTATAAAGAAGCTACCGAAATTATAAAAGGGGTTTACTTTGTCTACCGCGTAAGTCCTTATGCCAAAGAAGCAGTTATTTTCACAAACTCAATTTCAAACTACTTCAGGCAAGTTTAATGTTCATAGATTATGCAGTTATTGAAATAACTGCAGGGAAAGGCGGCGACGGGGCAGTAGCTTTCCGCAGAGAAAAATTTGTCCCGAAAGGTGGTCCTTCAGGCGGGAACGGGGGCAAGGGAGGCAGCATAATTGTTGAAGCTCATCATAATCTAAACACACTTTTGGATTTCAAGTATAGAAGAAAGTATAAAGCTCAAAATGGTGAAATGGGTGGAAACTCACTAAAAGATGGCAAGAACGGGGATGATGTTGTAATTAAAGTTCCGCTTGGAACAATAATTAAAGATTTCAAATCAAAAAAATCCCTTTTCGATCTGAATGAAAATAATAAAAAAATTATTCTGGCAAAAGGGGGTAAAGGGGGCAAAGGAAATAGTAATTTTGCAACTGCAACAAATCAAACACCTAGATATGCAGAAAGCGGGAAACCCGGCGAATGTAAAAAAGTTATTCTCGAACTGAAATTAATTGCCGATGTTGGTCTTGTCGGTTTTCCAAATGCTGGTAAGTCAACTCTTATTTCAACCATATCCGAAGCAAGACCAAAAATTGCTGATTATCCTTTTACTACTTTAAAACCGAATCTTGGTATTGTAAAGTATAAGGAATACAGTAATTTTACCGTAGCAGATATCCCGGGAATAATTGAAGATGCGCATAAGGGTAAAGGGTTGGGGCATCAATTTCTCAGACATATTGAAAGAACAAAAGTATTATTACTTATTTTGGAGATCACCTCTGAAAATCATTATAAAGATTTTGAAATTTTATACAATGAGTTAAAAAGCTACAGTCCAAGACTTACAGAAAAAAAGATTATCGTTGCTTTATCTAAGGCTGATTTAATAAATGAGGAGAAGATCAAGGAATTAGCCGGGTTAAAGTTTGGAATGGAAGGAATATCGCCGGTTATTATTTCTTCTGTATCACATTATGGTTTGGATGAGCTGCGTGATACAATGTGGCAGTCTATTCAGGAAGCATCTAAATAAAACAGCAATTTCAAATCAATTCTTAATCGGGTAGAATGGACTTATTTTTGAAATGATTTGATTTGTAGCTATATTTGTTAGCTAAAATTTAACCGGCGGGGTAGCTCAGTTGGTTAGAGCAGTGGAATCATAATCCACGTGTCGGGGGTTCGAATCCCTCCCCCGCTACGAATTGAAAGGAGTAAATTTATGTATACTTTATTAACATTTATTGCAGCAGGCAGTGCAATTTTATTAATTATTGTAGTTCTGCTTCAGGCCAGTAAAGGTAGTGGATTAGCAGGTACTTTTGGTGGCTCTGGAAATATGGGTGCAATGTTTGGAACAAGAAGAACTGCAGACTTTTTAAGCAAAGCAACCTGGTGGCTAAGTGGAATTGTTGGGGTTTTAGCTTTGGTTATAAATTTGTTTTTCCTGCCCGGGCAAACCACTCAGGAACAAAGAAGTATAATACAGCAATCCGGAAGAACTAACATCCCGCAGACTCCTACATTACCTCGGCCAAATCAGTTGCCAACTGATAACGATAAATCTACTACCGGTGGACAGCAATAAAAAGAAAAATTCTAATAACCCTGAATATTAATCTCTTCAGGGCTTTCTTCGTTCCAATCGTTTAATATTTTAATGATTTTATCCTGGGCATTTCTGTATCGATTAGAACCACCACGTTTAAATTCAAATATCATACTCACAATTAATTCATCACCTGCCTTTGTGGTTAAGTAACCTGATAAAGATGAAACACCGATTAGTGTTCCCGTCTTCCCTCTGAAATTAATAGTGTTACCCGATATATTAATTCGATCTTCAAGTGTCCCGTCAACACCGGCAATACTTAAAGAGTTGTAAAAGTATGGAAAATTTTTCAGATCAAAATACATTTTTTCTAATAAACCTATAATTGCTCCAACTGTTATTTGATCGAATCTTGATATACCTGATCCATCAACCACTGTAGTACCTTCGGCGTAAATAGCATAGTCTTCAATTAGGGTTAATATTGCTTGTGTTGAATAGAAGGAGTTACCCTGTTTCCCGCTTGCAACCGCCCCAATAGTTTTAAATAAACATTCTGCCAAAAAATTATCACTGTTTTTGTTTATTAATTTTATTAACTCTCGCAAAACAACTGATGACTGAACAATTACAGATGCAGTTAAAGGAGTTTCGCCCACAATCGCATTGCCCTCCACGTTAATACCGGCATTTATCAATCTTTGTTTTAATAGTTTTGCAGCATTCTTTGGGGGAATATCTACATTAACCAGATAAGTTCTCCATCTCCCTCCTCTTTTCTTTTTGACTATTTTTTTATTTCTATCTATTACTAATGCTGAAATTGGAGGTAATTTAACATTAGCTTTCTCATCATTTATCCAGTCATCCCGTGTGTAAACATCATCAATAAAAGTGTCGTCACCAACAACATTGCCGGTGATATTTGTAATCCCGGTTTTTCTAATCTCCTCAATTAAACTGTCAAGGTCTGATGAAGAGAATAATGAATTACCCAAACCTTTTATATAAATATTTCCGTTTAATACAGTATCAGAAAAATCCTTTTCTTCTGCAAGAATTTGTGTAGAAAGAATGTACTCGCTTCCCATAATTTTTAAAGCAGTTGCCGTTGTAAATAATTTTGTGTTTGAAGCAGGGATCATCGAGCGTGTATGATTAACAGAATAAATAGTATCTTCAGTTAAAGGATTATAAATAAGTATTCCCATTTCTGTACTGGACGGTAGAGCATCTAAGACAGATCTAATCTCTGATTGAATCTTTTCAGTGGAAGTTGAAAAGAGATTTGAGACAAAAATAATAATGATAATTACAGAACCGGTTATTTTCTTCACAATAAATTTACAAGCATTACTAAATTTCCAAAATATTTATTAAGTTAATTTTTAATTAATTATAAGTGAGCTTGAAGAATTAATAGCAATTATAACAGTTGTAAATATATAATAATAGATTTTAAAAAAAAGAATCCAATTTAATTTCCCTAGCTCGACTAAATTGTTAATCACCATTTACTAATTATTAAATATTACAGGTATTTAATGGCAAAATATTTAAAGCCTAAAAAAGCATATGAGGACGAGGACTTTCTTAATTCTGCAGACGGAAGATCATTAAGAATACTTTCTGAGTACTTCCAGCCGAAGAGCAAATTCCGCAAACATAAAATAATGGATACCATTGTATTTTTTGGATCCGCCAGATTAAAATCGAAAAGAGAATCACTTCTTGATTATAATAAAATTAAAAAGATAAGCCCCCGGTCACAAAACTTTGCTCAAAAACTAAGGCATGCACAATTGATGCTTAAAATGTCTCATTATTACGAAGATGCTGTTGAATTATCCCGCCGACTAACGGAATGGTCTTTGAACCTTGAAACAAACGCAAATCGGTTTATAGTTTGTACCGGTGGCGGACCGGGTATTATGGAAGCCGCAAACAAAGGTGCAAAGAAAGCCGGGGGTTACTCGGTTGGTTTGAATATCAGTATTCCTTTTGAGCAATTTGTAAATAAATATGTAACAGCCGAGCTAAGTTTTGACTTTCATTATTTCTTTATGAGGAAATTTTGGTTTGCATATCTTTCAAAAGCCTTAATTATCTTCCCCGGAGGTTTTGGAACCATGGATGAATATTTCGAAATATTAACCCTTGTTCAAACAGAAAAGATTAAGAAGAAACTTTTGCTTATTATTTATGATGAAAAATATTGGAAGAGTATTATAAATTTCGACGCATTGGTAGAAAATGGAATGATAAGTGATTCCGATTTGAAGTTATTTAATTTTTGCAATAGTGTTGATGAGGCTTTTGAAAAAATTGTAAGGCATCTCAATAAGCATTATTCAAAAGCAAAAGAACCCGAAGTAATAGAACCCATATTGGATTTGAAATAAAAAAACCCTCGTAGCAGAGGGGTTATTATTATTTGCCATAATTTCTTAAGCGATGAGCACGCCTTGCAGCTTTCAGTCTCTCCAATCGTTTTATAACAGATGGCTTTACAAAAAATGTTCTCTTCTTATATTCTTTCAGAATACCGGATCTTTCGTATTTTTTTTTGAATCTTCTTAATGCTTTATCAATAGGTTCGTTATCACCTAAATTAATTCCAACCAATTATTTCACCTCTTCCGTGATAGTTTAGTTATGTAATGATTCTAATAATTTTTTAGAGCCTGATTTCTGAAACTCAACAATTATAGAGTTTTGTCCGTTCGAAAGAGTTTCCTTTGTAACCACTTTCCCAAAATCATTCCAGTTCTGATGGTAAATCGTTTCTCCTAATTCAAATGTTTTTACCGGAGAGTAAGTAGTGCAATCTTCGTTTTCTATACCTTCAAGAGAAACTTTTTTGTCTTTAACATCAACATCTAAATCAATAATCATAGTCTGTTTACATTTTTTACATTTAGCCCATCTTTTCTCTTCATTTCCTTCACCTGCAACCTCACCCGTTATTTCCATTTTCTGTACTGTGTTGCAGGATGCACAAAAAGATACTATGTTTTTTACTCTTGCCAATAATTATCCTTTGAATAATAAAAACGATTTTAAAGATATTAAAATTGATACCGATAATCAAGAAATTCAACATTAGGGAAATAGCACATTATTAGCTTTAATAACGAATTTGTTAGTTTTAATGTTACAAACCTAATATTGAATATTTTTTAGTTCAGAACTAATATGAGATATAATTATTTTACAGTTACTGCTGCGGTTATTCCTTGTTTTTCTGTCTAATAATCACACAGTCTTAACTGATTTTCACACAAGCGATTAAATAGAGGAGTATTATTTTGTCTAACCGAAATGAAGTAATCTTAGTTATTGAAAGTACTATTCTTTATCTGATTGCAAATATCAATCATTAATTTTCTTTCTGGCTTTTCCAATGCAAACCCCAGGATATAATTAGCCGATCTTTTCAATAAATAAACGGTGTTTGCTTTTCTTGATGAGTAGCAATTGCCTGATTCTAAATATTCTAATAAATTGCGAGTTAGTTTAAAAGTGTGTGTCTCTTCAATAAGATTTAAGGGCACGGGGTAGGAGTATAAAATTTTCCCATTTCCATTTTCATAAAATAAATTAACAAGTTTATGTCCTTTGAATTCTGTTAGAACAAATCCTTTTAAATTCCAGCCCGGAAGAGAAATGAGAATAGTTTCATTCCCAGAACCTGAAGAAGACAACAATGCTTTCAAAGATTCAGCATCACTAAGTATCAGGCTTTCATTAAATAATTCTTGATTGAACAGCGAATAATTATTTTGCAGTTGTATGAAAATATTATCCTCTCCTGATTGCTGCTCTGCAAATTCTCCGGGATTTACAATCGCCGGTTTGAAAATAAATATAAGAACTGCAATCAGAATAATCATTGCTACAGTAGCTCCTACAACCAAACCTCTCTTTTCTAAAGAAACTTCATTCCTTAGTTTGTCTTTTAATTCCGGTGCATACTTTTTTGCAATCTTAAATTTTATTACCGATCTAAGAGGCTCTATTTTTATTTCTTCATCAATAATTTGCTTGATGATTAGTTGAGATTCAATTTCTTGTTTTAAGTATTTTCTATTTTCATCATTTAGTTCGTCACTATTATTTTCATCGATTAAAGTTGTTATTAACTTTTTATCTTCAGAATTAATTTGAAACCCTTCTGTTTCCTTTAATCCTGTTGAATGAGGTAATGATTTAACAAACAGAATCTTTCTGGCATCAAACAATCTTTTTTTTACTGTTCCTAAAGGCAAATCAATAAGATCGGTAATCCGCTCGTAATTAAATTTCAGCACATTTGCCGTAACAAGAATAACCTTCAACTTAAAGGATAAAGAAGCAATTAGTTGTGTTAATACAATGGAAGAGTTATTTAAAAACCTTTTCTCAACGCCCGCTGCATTTAATACCGATGTTTCCAGGTTTTTATTATCGGATACAAGATCATCATTAAGATGTTCAGAATCCCATAATTTTTGTAATATGTTTAACATAATCCGGAACAGCCATACCTCGATTTTAGTTTCTTCGGAAAGGTATTTGTAAAATCCAAATGCTTTTTCGTAAGTACTTTGTAAAATTTTTTCTGCTTTTCGGGAATCCCCTGTAATTAATAAAGCGAAAGTAAATAATTGGTCGAGATGTATAATAGTTTTCTCCCCAAAATCTAATTCGCTGATTTTCTTAAAAGTTTTAATATTCATTCAACGGAGTTTCCAATCTTCTATTTAAAAATAAGAGAGTTTCCTTCATCCCAGTGCATTGAAATTGAATCCAGCAAAAAACCATTTATCACAGCACACTTGAACGTATCATTTTCTTTTAATATAAAATTTGGTACCGCCTCCTGTTTTAGTTCTTCTTTTCTATCTTTATCATTTAAGATGATGTTGAACAAAACAGGAGAATATAACTCATTTATGCTGGAGGCTCGTAACTTAACGTTAGTAACTCCTGTTTCAATTAAAGAAGCAAAATCTAATTTTTTAATCTCATCAAGAGAATTGAATATTTTTGAATATGTTTTTCCCAATTGCAGACTCATTCCCATTGCATCAAATTCACGAAAGCCCGTATAAACTGATAGATCGCCGATGTCTTCTATTGCTGCCTTATAATAGAATTGCCGGTTGTCTTCAATGTTTATCTCTTCATAGTTTATGCCCACATCAACAACAATTTTATTTCCTTCTTTTATAACTGTTACATTCCTGATAATACAATCAATCATTAACGATTCATTGGGGGGAATTGAATAATAAGTTTCTATAGATTCGTTTAAGTAGCTATCTTCGGCTATGCTTTTGAAAAATGCAAGAAGAGAAACAAAATTTAATTTCCTCAAGAACTGTTTTTCTCTATCGCCGCGCCAGGCACCGGATTCAATTAAAATTATACTTGTATTTGATTTGGAAAAATTATCACCGAATGCCCTTGGTTCGTGATCATCCTGGTATTTTGCAATATGACCCGGTATCATTAGTGATAAAATGTTATATAATTTACTAATTAATTTCATCGAGTTTGTTCTGTTATCATTAATGGTTTTAGCGTAATCAAATGGAGGTGCAAGAAATGATATCACAGCCGATCTCGATTTAATTCCCGCAGAATATTCTCTACTTTGATCATGAAGATTAAATCCAAAATCAGGATTAATTTCATTAAAAACCGAATATAAAACTTTCGATTCCGGTGATTGTTTTCGTGCCGCATCCCTGTTTAAATCTATATCAAGAATGTTAAATCTTTGAAACAACTCTGTACCATCCGGGTTAACCATAGGAAGAAAGAATAGGGTTACATTATTTAACAATGATTTTTTGAATTCAACGTAATGATCTTCATACAGGAAGAAATTGAATATATCAAAAATTGCTGCTGTTGCTGTTGGCTCATCACCATGCATTTGAGACCAGCAAAATATTTTTTTTGCCCCGGTTCCGATTGAAATCAAAAATATATCACGTCCTTGTACGGATTCACCAACTTTCTTAACTTTAAATATATTTTTATTTTTCAATTGTTCAATCAAAGGAACAATATCTGAATGTTTAAAGCGGCGGTTAAATAAACTTTTTTCCTTGTAAGTTTCATAACCATCGTAAAGACTTTGGGCAAATTGAAGGTTGTGCGGCATTGTTTGAAAAAAAATTATTTGTAATCAATTGAAATTTACGTATTCCTGAATTTATTTACTTACATTTTCTCTTGCAAAAAAAAGAAGTTATTATGGCAACAAATAAATTATCTATCGGTTCCAAAGCTCCTGATTTTAATCTTAAGGGTATAGACGGCAACAACTATTCACTTGAATCGTTTGAGGATGCAGAGGGTTTGGTTATTATTTTCAGTTGTAATCATTGCCCGTACGTACACGCTTATGAGAGCAGAATAAAAGCAGTTCAGGGCGATTATAAAAAAAGGGGAATTACAATTATTGCAATAAATTCCAACGATGATAAAAACTATCCTGAAGACTCATTTGAGAATATGAAAAAAAGAGCTGAAGAGCAGAAATTTAATTTTCTTTATCTGAGGGATGAAGATCAATCTGTTGCAAAAGCGTTTGATGCAACACATACACCCGAAATATTCCTTTTTGACAGTGAAAGGAAATTAGCTTACAGCGGAAAAATTGATGATAACTGGCAGGAACCCGATAAGGTAGTTAATCATTATTTACGGAATGCAATAGATGAATTATTGGAAGGGAAAAAAATATCAGTTCCGGAGACCTATTCTATTGGCTGTACAATTAAGTGGAAAAATTAAGTATAATAATTCACTCTTTTGTATTTATCATTATCCAATAAAGCCGGTTATATTAAATTAAGTTGAGTGGTTGCCGTTGAATTAATAAAGTTGAAAAGAGAAATGGTTTCGTGCAAATAATTGAAAAAAAATGTGGATGAAGCTGTAAATAAAAATACGGGGGGTTTAATACATAAATCCAAAGTTAATTGTTACAAAAAACCCACCAATTACATTCTTTGGTCTACCCTTTAAACTTTCTACACCGTCACCAAACAGTCTAATATAGTAATACCTGAAATTAATACCTATAAGATTTGATTGGTCAACACCGAAATTTGCACCAAACCCAACGTAACCACCTGCGGCTATTTTTAATTGCGCTTTTGAGAAGGCACTGAAAAATTCTTCAGAAGATGGAGTGGTAATAATTAACGCCGGACCGATACCCGCATTTACATATGGTCTTAAATTATCAGCCAGATCCTCTGCAAACAGACGATACTGAACACCAAAATTAAGAGGGATCTGGAATATTCTGTTTAGCTTTCCAACAGTAAATGATCTGCCGAATATATCGACAAATGTGAATTCCCTGTCATCTTTTGATTCGGAAAAAGAAATATCGGAAAAAACGGTAAAGTTTTCAGCTATTTGACGTCTGTAAAATCCTCCAAATCCAAAACCGCTCTCTCCTATCATTAAATCAAAGCCCCAAGCATTTGGTGGAAAAACCATCGGTTTTTTTGGAGGTGCAAGCTCACCAATGCCCTGTGCGTTTAAAGTTAGAATGGAAATTAGTAATATTACGGTTGCAAATATGGTTTTCATAGTATTCTCTTTTCTTGCTGTAAATATTAAGTAACTTTAATACAATATCAAGACATCAATTATTCAGCTAAAAATACTGTAAACAACTGTCTTTTGAGCCAATTAATATCAAAATAAAAATGCAGAAAAATAAATGATTTTGTGTGCATTATCTTTGTTATTCAAGAAAAGAAAATTTCGATAATAGGCAAGTTAAAAATTTTGGGTTAAACTATAGGAATATAAATTTAAGATTCATCAGCAATGAGGACAAAACTAACTTACAGGAACCAATGCAAAACCTCGAAAAGGGGGGCGTAGCACAACAAAAATATTGGAATATAATAAGTATTTACAACTTTGGTAAATTGTTTTTTTTATACACTGGGTTTCGCGAAGCCTCCTTATAATCGTATGCCTACTAATTTAGAATTAAAAATATCAGTCACTTCTCATCAGAAACTGAAGGAAATATTAAAGGAAATTAGTGCTGAATACAAAGGGTTATTGAATCAGAAAGATGTTTACTATTCTATACCTGATGGATTGCTAAAATTAAGAGTAGAAAACGGAAATGAAAGTTTGATTTTTTATAATAGAAATGAAAAAGCTAAAAATCGCTGGTCTGATTATAATCTTATCAATTTTAGAGATAGTGGAGGAGAGAAGTTTTTTAGTGATGTGTTTAGAGTTGAAGTTGTCGTTCAAAAGAAACGTGAACTCTTTATCTATGACAATACACGTATCCATATTGATACGGTCAAATCATTAGGCAGATTTTTAGAACTGGAAACACTTGTTATTAATGGCAAAACAGATGCGAGAAAAAGATTTAAAAAGATTGTCGAGTTGTTAGACATAAATGAATCGAATCAAATACGAAAATCTTACAGGAATCTTTTGATCGAAAGTAAAATACAAAAATGATCCTGACCAAGAGTGACATCAAAGAGATTAATCTCGAACTGTTTGTAGATTCTCTCATCAAATCAGGTAAATTAAACGAAATTCTTTTTATAGTTCCTACCAATAGGAAGATCCGTTATTTAAAAAGAGAATTGATAAATTTATCTCCTCTCCATGCAGCAGGCGGAATTAATATTGAAACTATAGGCTCTTTTTCTATTAAGATCTTTTCAGGACCGGAAGGAAATAAATGTCTTGTCCGGGAAGAGTCTGCAATCGTGCTGCTTAAGCAAAGTTTCCTGGATACGAAGCTAAAATACTTTTCAAATTATAATGGTGATATTCCTTTCGGTACTCTGGAAAGAGTTAAAAATGTGATATCTGAATATAAGCGGCATGGAATTTCACCTGAGAAATTAATGAGGGAATCTGAAAAACTTTCGGGCACCGAAAAAATTAAAGCTGAAGATATTGCAAATATCTATAAAATTTATCGTAACAAATTTGTTGATTTTAGGGTTATGGAAATTGGGGATGTGTACGGTGCATTGAACAAAATAAATAGTAAAAACTATTCAGATAATTTTAAGGAATACTTTCCTGATGTTAAAACTATAATTATTAATGGCTTTGATGAATTTACAATACCGGAGATAGAAATTATAAATTCATCTGCCGACCTGGACAATGTTGATCTGTACCTGCACTTCGATTATTACAAGTATAACCCGGTTATGTTCTCTCACCTGGATAAGTGTTTTAACAAGCTTGAAGGGAAAGGATTTAATGTAATTAAAGATCTTTCATTTGTTGAGCAAACGGAGTTTATAGAAAATGTAAAGCAAAAATTGTTCAGTTCTAAGAAAGCAAAGAAGACAGCACGCTTTAAATCAAGAATAACTGAGATTACCGCATTCAATAGAGAAAATGAAATTGCTTTGATTGCAAAAGAGATAAAAAAAATAATTATTGAGAAAAAAGTAGAACCGAACAAATTATGTGTTGCCTTCAACCTGATAAAACCATATTCACCAATTATCCGAGATCAATTTAACAGCTTCGGTATTCCGTTTAACTTAACAGACAGGTTTTCACTAAGTACTTCTTCGCCAATTATATCAATAATAAATTTACTCGAGATATTAGAAAATGATTTTTACTACAAGAATATTTTCAGATCCTTAAGCAGCAATATCATTGAGATCACCGATGTTGATCTTAGCAATTTATTACAAGCATCAGTAGAACTAAAAATAATCTCCGGTCTAAACAATTGGAAGAACAGGCTTAATGATGCAATCATCGAACAGCAGTATGGTGATGAATCTTTCGATGAAATGAAACGGTATAATGTAAATTATGAAAAAGCAATTTCCGATATTGAAATGATCCATTCTATACTAAAACCATTTGAAAATGGAATGACGCTGAATTCTTTCTATAAAAACATTCGTGCAATGATTTACAACCTTAGAATGCATATAAAAATCCTGAACGGATCTGAAGACACTGTTGAAAAAGACATAAAGGCACTAACTACTTTCATACTCAGCATCAAAGAATTAGTGGATTTGCTGAAAAGTGAATATGGAACAGAGAAAAAATTCCCTCTTAAATTTTTCTTAAGCGAGCTGCGAACTATTGCTTCATTCAGCAGATTTAATATCAAAGAGAAACCGGGGTATGGAGTGCTGGTCACGACTTTAAATGAGATAAGAGGTCTGCAATTTGATTACTTGTTTATTGCCGGCTTAACTGATGGTGATTTCCCCACGCGCTTCACCCCGGAAATTTTTTTCTCGGGTTCTTTTTTAAAAGAAGAATTAAAACATCAGACCGAAGAAAGATATCATTTTTACCAGGCACTTTGTTCGTGGGAAAAAGGGCTTTATCTTACACGACCGCAAACAGATGATAGAAAAGATCTTGTTGAATCTAATTTTCTTCTTGAATTTAAAAATGCTTTTGAAATCTCTGAAAAAACATCGGAGGATTATGATGACACAGTATTTTCCCAATACGAGCTTTTAGAATATACTGGTAAGGTAATTGGCAGGAATGAAACGGAAATTTCAATTCCGTGTAATGAAAGTTTTAATTTAGAAAAAATAAAAGCAGCTATCAAAATTAATCATTCAAGAATAGATGAGCCGTTTGCAGGTTCATCTTATAGTGGAATACTAACTGATGATCTTTCCGAAGAGTTAAAGGATGAATTGTTAAAGTATAATGATAAACAATATTCAGTTACACAATTAGAAAGCTATGCTAAGTGCCCCTATCAATATTTTGCAGAACGTGTTCTTCATCTCAATACTATTGAAGAACCAACTGAAGAAATTGAAGCATTTGAATTAGGCAGTTTGCTTCATATCATTCTTTATAAATTTTACACTGAATTAAGGGAAAAAGGTATTGTGCTGCAGGAATGTGATGATAAAGATTTTACTGATGCTGAAAAACTATTATTTGCAATTGCTTCCGTTGCTATTGATAAGCTTCATTTAAATTCGGCACTTACTTTTTATGAAAAAGAAAAGATACTTGGTATTGGCGGCGATAAAAAAAATTCAATTCTTTATAAATTTTTAATTAATGAAAGAAATAATACTGATGGATTTATACCGGGGTATTTTGAGCTTAAATTTGGTAAAGCAGAAACATTATCAGGCGATAATCCTTTTCCAGTAGAAGAGTTTAAAATTGGCAATGTAAAAGTAAGAGGTAAAATCGATAGAGTTGATATAAATGAAAATGATAAAACTATTAAAGTTATTGATTATAAACTCTCTGGTAAAAAACCAACACAAAATGATCTTCTTACCGGATTATCCTTACAGCTTCCTCTTTATTTATATGCGGCAAAAGAATTAATAAACGCACAATTGAATAAAGATTTCAAACCATACGGTTCGGAGATCTATTCTTTAAAATTTAATAAAAATGATTTTGGACCGAAGTTAATTAAAATAGGAACAAAGCGAGGGAATGAAAAGAATAATATGGTGCCGATGGCTGAAGAGATGATAAATATATGTGTTGAATCAATAAACAAATTTGTGGCGGAAATTTCACGAGGAGTATTTAATCTCTCAACTTTGGAAGATAGGGAAAACAAAGTATGCAAATATTGTAATTTCAGATCTATATGCAGGATACAGGAAATAAATTAAATCAGTCTTAAATAATTTTAATCTCAAAAATCAAAATTACTGAAACTCATTTAGATTGAGTTAAATTTCTCCTCATTTTTTTCTATTATTATTTGTAACTGATTCCATATATGGTTTTAATAATTAATGTTATAATTAATTTATCCTATTTTTGTTTGATAATTGTTTAATTTTAAAGACTGAATTTAATTTAATTATACGGATAAATTTTAGGGGTTCAATTTTATTCCGGATTATTATTTTATAAACATTACATAATTGTTGTTGCATGGGAGACCAGTATGATTTTCAATACCTTTTTAACAGTTATATTTCTTACTACAGGATTGTTTGCTCAGGAATTTGACCACAGAATTGCTGAGATGGAAAAAGCTGCACATTCAAATTTTTTTTCACTTTCAAAAGTTAACTATCCCGGAGATTCTAAAATTGATGTAACTTACTATAAACTTGATCTTACATTAACACACACCCCGAACTATTTAATCGGTGCGGTTACTGTTAATGCCAGAGTGGATACACTTTCCATTACAAACTTATTCCTGGATTTGAGAGATAATATGGATGTCGATTCAGTATTACTTAACGGAACAGCTACAACATTTGATCATAGTAATAATGAATTGACAATTGATCTGGATAGAGTCTATGTTCAGAATGAAATATTTAGTGTTGTTGTATTTTATCAGGGTGTTCCCGTCACAAGCGGTTTTTCAAGTTTTAAATTTGGTACGCATGACGGGCAGCCAATAATTTCAACATTAAGTGAACCTTACGGTGCAAGCGATTGGTGGCCATGTAAAGATACTCCGGCAGATAAAGTCGATTCTGCCGACATATGGATTACAGTCGATCAATCGATGATCCCGGTATCAAACGGAATGATACAGGAAATTATTCTTAACGGCGATGGTACTCATACTTATAAATGGAAGGAACAATATCCAATTGTTCATTACCTCATCTCCCTGGCAATAACAAATTATCATCAGTATGATACTTACTACCACTATTCATCAACCGATTCAATGATAATAACCCATTACAGTTATCCCGAAAGATTTAACAACAGCCGCAAAGCATTGCTGGATGAGACTTCGGCAATGATTGAAGTATTCAGCCAGAGGTATGGCGAGTATCCTTTTATCTATGAGAGATATGGGCATGCGGAATTCACAGGTATGTTCGGCGGGGCGATGGAGCATCAAACATGTTCTTCTATGGGATTTTACGGGCAGGGAATAATTGCTCATGAATTGGCACATCAATGGTTTGGAAATATGATCACTTGTAAAGACTGGCATCACATCTGGTTGAATGAAGGCTTTGCCACTTACTCTGAGGGTGTTTATTATGAAGCTATTGGTGGACAGTCTGCTTACGATCAGTTTATTGTAAGTGAAATGAACTACGCCAAACAAGCACAAGGTACAATATGGGTACAAAATATAAACAGTATAGGCGAAATTTTTAACGGTAACAGGACTTATGCAAAAGGTGGCATCGTACTTCATATGCTCAGAGGCGTGGTCGGCGATTCAACATTTTTTGATATTATGCGAACCTATGCTGCTCATCCGGATTATGCATACAATGTTGCAACCACCGAAGATTTTCAGGCAGTTGCAGAAAGTGTTTACGGACAACCCCTGGATTATTTCTTTCAGGAATGGATATACGGTGAGAAATATCCTATTTATAATGTTGCCTGGACATATAACGAAATTGGTGGAGATGTTTGGAGAGTTCATATAAACATTGAACAAACCCCAAGAACAAATCCGAAATACTTTACAATGCCAATCAAAATTAATATTAGCACAACTAATGGTGACACATTGGTTACTATTTTTAATGATCAGTTGATTCAGGATTTTGAAATAGATGTAAACGGTGGACCTCTCGGACTTCAATTCGATTATGGAAATTGGATGCTCAAAACTCTTTCCATTACAACTGGTGTTGATGATAAAATAACAATTAACGAATATTCTCTTGATCAAAACTACCCAAACCCGTTTAATCCATCTACAAAAATAAAGTACCAAATTGCCAAATCCGGATTTGTAGAATTGAAGATTTGCAACGTTTTAGGAAAAGAAGTTTCTATACTTGTTAATAAAGAAATGCAGGCAGGAAGTTACGAAATTGAATTTGATGCAAGTAACCTGTCAAGCGGAATATACTTCTATACTTTGAATGCTGGCAAATTCATTCAGACGAGGAAGATGATTTATCTAAAATAAATTATTGTAAAGCTGGCTGGATATTACATTACGTGTATAATAATCAAATGTCTTGACATCATTCCACCAAATATATATTTTTACCATGCCACTGTCCTGATATAACGAGACGGTGGCAATTTTTTTTAAAACATTTACTAAATAGAAAAATTATATGTCTCCGGAAAAATTTGTGTACTTAACTAAAGACAGATTAGTTGAAATAGAAAAAGAATTAAAAAAAATGAAGACTACCGGCAGAAAAGAAATAGCTAATAAAATTGCAACTGCACGGGCACATGGCGATCTTTCTGAAAATGCAGAATACGATGCAGCGAAGGAAGAACAGGGTTTGTTTGAATTAAAAATAAGTAAAATGGAAGATATGCTTTCACGTGTAAGAGTGATTGACAGGTCTCAATTTTCTAATGATAAAGTACATATTTTATCGAAGGTGAAGATTAAAAATCTTAAAACAAAAAAAACTTTTGATTATGTCCTTGTCTCACCTGAAGATTCAGATTTTCAGCAGGGCAAAATTTCTGTTACATCACCCGTTGGTAAAGGATTGATAGGTGCAAAACTTGGCGAAAAAGTTAAAGTTAATGCACCGGCAGGCTTACTTGAATTTGAAATATTAAGTATTGAGTAATATCCTTAATATCTTATAATACATCACAAAATTCTCCGCTGTTTAGTTCTCTTAATTAATTTCCATTGAGTTTTTGTTAAGTTAAACATCAAAATAATTATCTATAATAACACATCGTACAATGAATCTTACTTCTAACAAGAGATATGATCAAAACGATTGAGCAAAAAAGATATGATCAAAACGATTGAGCAAAAAGTCGTAAAATTTATTCTTGAAAGGAAACTGATATCAGAAAACGATAGGATTTTAGTAGCATTGAGCGGCGGACCGGATTCTGTTTTTCTGCTTGAATTTCTTCTTAAGTATAAACGAAGGTTTAAAATAAATATAGCTGTTTTTCATCTGAACCATAATCTGAGAGGAAAGGAATCTGATCTTGATGCAGAATTTTGTAAAGCACTGGCAAATAAAAAAAAGATTCAGTTTTTCTCTTCATCAAAAAATGTGAAACTTTTTGCAAAGAGAAAGAAAATCTCCATTGAAGAAGCAGGGAGAGAGCTGAGATACAAAGAACTGTTTCAAATTGCTGATAAAAAAAACTTTACAAAAATTGCCACAGCTCATATTGCTGATGATAATTCCGAAACGGTATTATTAAATTTAATTAAAGGTGCGGGCTTAAAAGGATTGTCCGGTATTCCTGAAAAGAGGGATAAAATTATCCGACCGGTTCTTGTTCTTTCTAAGAATGAAATAATGGATTATCTGCGAAGGAAAAAAATAGCGTATCGTACTGATAGGAGTAATTATGAAAGCGATTACCAGAGAAACTATTTACGAAACGAGATCATTCCTCTCATCAAACGAAAGCTCAATCCACAGTTTGATAATGCTGTACTAAAATCTTCTGAAATAGTAAAAAATATTTCTTCCTATATTGATAAACAAATTGAAATTACAATAAATGATGTTGTGCTCAGCCAACAGAAAAGTTTAATAATAAATCTAAAGAAACTAGAAGAAAGTGATACTCTTTTGTACGGTGATCTTTTTAGAGCAATAGTACAAAAATATTTTAAAAAGAAATTAGAAAATAAATATATATCCGAATTGAAGAAGTTGATCAATAAACAACCGGGAAAAATGATTGAATTGTCTAATGGAATAAATGCAATCAGAGAAAGAGATTCAATTATCATTTATTTGAAAAAATTGGAAAGAAATCATCGTAACCAAGTTCAATTAAAAATTGGTGATAAAAAGCAATTCGAAAACAAAATTTTAAGCGTAAAAGAAATAAATGGAACAGAATTCAAGTTTAGTACATCAAGCAGAACAGAATTTATTGCGGGAGATAAATTGAATGATAATTTTATCATAAGAAAATGGAAAGATGGCGATCGTTTTTATCCGTTGGGAATGAAGAATTCAAAGAAGGTTTCGGATTTTCTGAGTGAACAAAAAATTGAATCACATAAGAAAAAAGAACAATTAGTGTTAACGAATTCCGGCAAGATAGTTTGGGTTGTTGGTATAAGAATTGATAACCGCTACAAAATTACAAAGAAAACAAAAAAGGTAGTGGAACTGTGTCTGATCTAATTAAAGAACCAAGAGAAAAAATACTTGTTGGCAGCGAAGTTTTTGTTCCTTTGTTAACTGAAGATCAGATACAATTAAGAATTGTTGAGCTTGGTGAACAGCTATCAAAAGATTATAAAGAAAGCGTTCCAGTGTTTATTGGAGTATTAAATGGTTCATTTATTTTTATGGCGGATTTGATTAAGTGTGTTAGCATTGATTGTGAAGTTGATTTCTTTAAGTTATCAAGCTATGAGGATGAAAAATTGTCATCTGGTAAAGTACGCCTGCTTAAAGAGTTAAATTGTGATGTGAATGGAAGAGATATAATTATAGTTGAAGATATAGTTGACTCCGGGCTTTCAATAAAATATATAGAGGGACTGTTTTCGGAGAAAAATCCAAGTAGTATGAAGGTTGTATCACTGTTGCTGAAACCGGACAGCCTTAAATATAATGTAAAAATTGATTATATTGGTTTTAATATTCTAAGTAAATTCGTGATTGGTTATGGGCTTGATTATGCTCAAAAATATCGAAATTTAAGATCGATTTATGTGCTGAGTGAAGAATCTTAGTAGTAAGGAAATGATGAAATTAATTAACAGGAAATTTTTTATGTCTGATAATAAAAGTAAGAAAGGTAATAAAAACAACCCGTTATCTCCTAAAGGCGGCAGTCAAAAGAAACCGGATGGAGATTTTGATTGGTCGAAGATCATCAGGATGGTATTTGGTTGGGGAGCTGTAATAGTTGCTGCAGTAATTGTTATGCAAATGGTTAGAACAGGACAGGAAAACTTTGTAGAAATTCCTTTCGATGCTTACGAAAAATTGCTTAATGATCCCGATAAAATATCTGAAGCTAAAATTACAAAATCTGATATTAACGACTATTACTTTACTGCCGAATTAACATCGGAAACTACAATTACAATTAATGACAAACCTAAAAAAGTTAAAGCCATCTCTGTTTACATTCCTGAGCCGATACTAAAAGACCAGGAAGCTGAATGGAAAGCGAAAGGAATAGTTTACTCCTTCGATAAAGAATCGAATGAGTGGTTAAATATAATTATAGGTTTTCTTCCCTGGATACTGATTATTGCAGTATGGATAATAATAATGAGAAGAATGCAGGGACAAGGCGGCGGCGGCCCACGTGGAATTTTCTCCTTTGGAAAAAGTAAAGCAAAGCTAATATCCAAATCCGATCATAAAGTAACATTTAAAGATGTTGCCGGTGCAGATGAAGCAAAAATAGAACTTCAGGAAATTATTGAATTCTTGGAAGAACCTTCTAAATTTCAAAAACTCGGTGGAAAGATTCCTAAAGGAGCTCTTTTATTAGGACCTCCGGGAACCGGGAAGACTTTACTTGCAAGGGCTGTTGCAGGTGAAGCGGGTGTACCGTTTTTCGCTATAAGTGGTGCCGATTTTGTTGAAATGTTTGTTGGTGTTGGTGCCAGCAGGGTTAGAGACCTGTTTGAACAGGGTAAAAAGAATGCACCCTGCATAATATTTATAGATGAGATTGATGCTGTGGGCAGGCAGAGAGGAGCAGGTCTTGGCGGGGGGCATGATGAACGTGAGCAGACTCTCAATCAATTGCTTGTTGAAATGGATGGATTTGAACAAAATATTGGAGTTATAATCATAGCAGCTACCAACCGTCCGGATGTGCTTGATCCTGCTTTATTAAGACCCGGAAGATTTGACAGGCAGATCGTTGTTGATAGACCGGACGTGAAAGGACGTGAGGGAATACTAAAAGTTCATACAAGAAATATTCCGTTACACAAGAATGTAGATCTTGAAGTGATAGCAAAAGGTACCCCGGGGTTATCAGGTGCTGATTTAGCAAATCTTATTAATGAAGCTGCCCTTTTGGCTGCACGCAAAGACAAGAAAAAAGTTGAAAGCATTGACATTGAAGAAGCGAAAGATAAAGTAATGATGGGCATGGAAAGAAAAAGTCTTATCATATCTGAAGAGGAAAAGAAAACAACAGCTTATCACGAGATTGGTCATGTGCTTGTTGCAAGAATGATTCCCGAAGCCGATCCTGTACATAAAGTAACTATTATTCCACGCGGCAGGGCTCTTGGTGTTACAAGTTATCTCCCAATAGATGAGAAACACACTTATTCCAAAGAATATCTTGAAGCAATCATATCGTATGCTTTAGGAGGCAGAGCTGCGGAAATGCTTATATTCAATCACTATACAACCGGTGCAGGTGATGATATTGAAAAATCCAGCAACATTGCACGTAAGATGGTATGCGAATGGGGTATGAGTGAGAAATTAGGTCCAGTGAGCTACGGTGCAAAAGAACAAGAAATATTTCTTGGTCGTGAAATTCAAAAACATAGAGATTATAGTGAAAATACGGCCATTGAAATTGATGTAGAGGTAAGATTGATTGTAAAAAAAGGTATGGAGAGAGCTGATAAGATATTGAAAGACAATATTGATTTGCTTCATAAACTGTCGAAGGAATTGTTGGAGAGAGAAATATTGGACGCAGAAGAAATAGACACTATTATAAAAGGAGAAGAACTTCCTCCAATACCTGAGAACGGGCAGAAGGCAGAAAAGAATGGCGAAAAAAATTCGGATGAAGTTCCTAATCATGTTCACAAAATGATAAAACAGCGAGATAATAAAGATACTGCCGCACAAGATGACTCACATTGACCGCGGAACTATTGATTATAAAGATGAATTAGTTAGAAAATTAATTCATCTTACTTCAATGTTAATTCCAATCATCTATTATTTTATACCCAAATTAGATGCGCTTGTAATACTTGGAGGCTTAGTAATATTTGCCATGGCATTAGATCTCTCCCGGTATTTTTCACCTCAAATTGCTAAAGTTTTTTATAAGATGTTCGGATTTTTGTTGCGAAAGCATGAGATTGATAATGAGAAGAAGAATCTGAATGGAGCAACATACGTTTTAATATCTGCATTTATCGGTGTCTTCATTTTCCCCAAGGTTATCTTCATAGCGGCATTTTCAATTCTTATTGTTGGTGATAGTATGGCAGCTTTGATAGGACGAAAGTATGGGAAAAATAAATTTATATTTAAGAGCTTAGAGGGAACTTTAGCTTTTTTTATCAGTTCATGTATTGTGGTGTTATTTGCACCCAAAGTTGGCTACTTTCCGGAAGAATATTTAATAGGATTTATCGTAGCATTTATAGGAGCTTTTACAGAAAATATTTCATACAAATTTGTTGATGATAATTTATCTATACCGTTTGCTGTTGGATTTTCATTATGGATATTGTATGCAATATTTTTGCCTGGCGTCAAATTAACTTTGTCACAAGTACCGGGTTAAGTTATGAAACGAGCATGTATATATATTTGCACACAGTAAGATAAGTATAATGCGAGTTCCATATGACCAAAACAAGAAATTATAAACAGATGAAATTTGTTATAAAATTAATTACAGCACTTTCTATTTCGTTATTGTTTATCGGATGCAATTCATCAAATAAACCGGCAAAAGGATTTGAGGATGAAATATTTGTTGTGGCAGATTCAATTGAATATTCTAAATTTAAAGATGTGCTTGATTCAACATTCGAAAAGATAATCTATACACCACAGCCGGAAAAGATATTCACATTAAAGAGGATTAATCCCTCACAAATAGAAAAGTACAAGAGAAGAAAAAATATTATTATTGCCGCTCCCTTAAATTCCGGTTCACAGACATCACAATTCATTTCTGCGGTTGTTGATTCCGTTGTAGAAAAAAAACTGGCAAAAGATCAGAACTTTATTGTTTATAAAGAAAATCTCTGGGCAAGGAATCAATTAGTTGCCGTGCTTTCCGCATCATCTATACAAAATTTGAGAAGTAAAATTCTACAAAACTCCGATGATCTTTTATATGCATTTCAGAAATTTTCTGATAAAAGATTATTTAATAGCCTGTACAAAGCCAAATATGAACAGAAGGGAATTGAAGGAAAATTTCTCAGAGATTATGGATGGATTATATATATGCAGGTAGATTATCACCTTGCGCTAAATAAACCTGAAGATAATTTTGTCTGGTTGCGCCGGGCTCCCGGAAGCAACATGGAAAGATGGATTTTTATTCATTGGATTGAAAATGCAACCCCTGAATATTTAAATGAAGACTCGATTAAAGTCATTCGAAACAGAATAACGAAGAAGTATTATTTAACTTCCGATAATTTAGGTTATGTTGTTGTTGCTGAGGATTACTTTACCATTAACGAAGTAAATTTTAACGGTCGTTACGCTCTATTTACTCAAGGATTGTGGGACTTGAACATTAAGGGAATGGGTGGTCCGTTTGTAAATTATGTTTTTTATGATGAGGATACCCGAAGACTTTACATGTTAGACGGCAGTATATTCGCGCCAAAGTATTATAAACGAAATCTTATACAACAAATGGATGTAACCCTGCAATCTTTCCAAACAGAAAATGAGATTACCGAGGAAAGGAAAAGAGAACTGCTTAACGCAATTGAGGATTAATTTTCTTTCAATATATTTTGCAGAGTAGGTGGAATCTTGTAAGCAGGCAGATCGTCATAGATTTTTTTCAAATAAACTTTTGCTTTTTCTACATTTCCATATTGCATTTCATACATAGCTCTTCTTGAAAGCATTGAACCAACAAAATATTCTATCTTATCAATGTAATAATTTCTTTTATCACTAAATCTAATCCTGAAATCAGGATTGGCTGCCGGGATGTACTCATTGCCCTTCACAACTTTGAATAATAATACATCAGGGATAAGACTGTAGCCTTGAGGAAGTGTAAACTCACCTCGTTTCATTTCAATCTCAAATAATTCCGGTGCTATGTAAAAATCTCTTTCATCAATATTTACCGCTACCAGGTTTGTCATCACCCTGCGATATAGATTCTCAAGCAGATTTGAATTGTAGTCTTCGCTTCTTTCAAAAGGGACTAATGCTTCTTTAATGCTCTTTACATCCTCCTGCATATCTTTTAGCAAATAAGGGTAGTTTTCTCTCAACTGATCATAATACCAGGAACGTCTTAAAATTTCTTTATCAACAACGGCAACATCCTTTCGGTAATTTTCAACATACTGGAAATAATAAGAGGCAGAAACAAAATAATCCCATTGGTAGCTGAAAATAATGCTTCCCGGTGAAACGTTGTTTAAAATAGACCGGGTATAATCTTCGTAAGTGTAAACTTCGCTTTGGTCAACTTTATTAAAGTTCGTATATAATTGGATTGATATTAATACAATTACTATCACAAATATTGCCGGGAAGAATTTCCTTTTTCTTAATGAAAATAGCTTTAATATTCCGAAGACAACAAAGTAGCCAGTCATCACGTATGCTAATAAAAAATAAGGATCAATATCGTGTATATCATAATTAATTGAATAAAGCACCGTAAATGAAAAGGATGTTATTAGAAAAATAAAAAACTTTTTTGCGTAAATGTAAGACGCGAAAATTCCGATTATAAAGAGAACCAGGTTAACTGAGAATTGCCCGGGCATGGTTTCTATAAAATGTATGAATTGCAGTTTTGCTGATTCGGTTGATGCAAAAAGCCAAACCTGATATTGCTTTCCGGTAACATGTCTTAAAATTCGTTCGAAATCTATTGGATTGCCCCAGTTTAATACCGGATTTTGCAACGCTCTGATTGGAAGGTAAGAATAGATTAAAAACAATACAGGAAAGAATACAATTAACATCAGGAATATTTTTTTTATGCTTGCCGCGTCGAATTTATTCTTAGAAAGAAATAAGTAGACAGCTCCCGGTATTATTAAAAGTGTTGTCATATGATTAGTAAAACCAAGAGCCAGGAATGCAGAGAATATTACCCATAATTTTATATTACTATTATAATTCGCTTCCTTATCCGATAAATATGCATTTATAAGAAAAAGAATGATAACGTTCATCAATAATACGTGGAGGGAATAAACTTCCACAGAAGTGCTTTGCAGCCAATACGTTTCGCTGAATGCAAGACAGAGACCGCCTGCAATTGCTGTTATATATTTTATAGTCTCTGTTAAATAGGGAGTAGTATGATTTATTTTTTCATTTTCACTTTTTTTTCTATTCTTAATTTTTTTTGTTGTGTTAACTTTTGATGATGAAAATGACTCAAGATTATCGAGAACAAGTTTTGCTGTATAAACAAAAACTGCAATTCCCGCACTGCAATAAATTGCTGCAAGTAAGTTGAGTTGAAATATTTTAGTAAACGGCAGCGGGATAAGAGAAAACAAATAACCTAAAACTGTAAATAGCGGGTAGCCTGTTGGATGGGCAATTCCCAAAGTTGCCTGTACTGCTGCCAACTCACCCGAATCGATTTGTACAACTGATGGAGCCAGTGTAAAGATATAAACAATAAAAACTACTAATCCTGTAAACAAATAATAATATTTTTTTATAAATGCCATTTGAAGATCAGTTGAAAACTTTTGAGAAAATATTTTTTACTCTATTTGTATGCATTCTTAGCTCTTCCTTGAATGTTTCTGTATTCTGATAGTTCATTTGACTGCTAATTGCATTCATCTTCATTTCATTTAAAAGGATTTTTGGTGATGAGGCATTAAATATTGTTTGATGGAGTAATTCAATATTCTTAAGAAAATTAAATGCATTAAGTAAAACTTCAGTATCACTCTTTTTTAACTTTGTTTTTTCAGTTAATATTATTTGGTCGCGGAACATTTTACCAAATGATTGCTTGAATAATTCGGGGTGACCTAATATCAAATACTGAATTATAAATTCAATATCATACAAAGAACCAGGGCTCTTCTTAACATTGAAAAAATCAAATGAAGTAGATGTACTTTGTGGGACTAATCTCGTATGCATTTCGATTAGTTGGTACTTTATTTGCTTTTGATCAAATCTTGATATTGATGAAGCCGCGGCATTAATAAAGCTATTAAATAACCGATTATTGCCGGATATAAAAGATATTTTTGTTAATGCCTGCAGCTCCCATACACGAGCTCGTTTCTTAAAATATTGTTTCGAATCCGAAATATCCCATACTAACTGACTGTTTTTACCTTCAGGTCTCAATCTGCAATCAACCGTGAAGGGCTTCAAACTTGATCTTAATAAAGCAAGTATATCTTGAAACTGATTTTCTATTTTTAAATAGTTTTGAGAATTACGAATTATAAAAATTAAATCGAGATCTGAAAAAAAAGTTATTGTTGATGAGCCCAAACTACCCTGAGCTGCCACAAAATAATCATTATTCCATTTCATTTTGCTTGTCTTTTTTTCAACCAGCTTTTGGATTTTTTTATGCAGTAACTTACTCATAAGAATTGATACAGCGGAAGCATCAAGTAGTTGAGATGTGAGCTGAACCGAGAGATATAATAGTATGTATTTTAAGTCAAACTCTGATAATTCCTCAAACGAAATTTTCATAAATACTTTACGACTGAGAAAAAATTCGCCTAACTCTTTATCCTGTGCAAAAAGATCAACTGAGTATTGGGAAAATTCACACACGTTCATGAACAAATCAAAAAAAGTTTCATCAAGCAGTTCGTTATACCAAATTGAAGGGAAATCTGCCTGTTTAATTATTCTTACAAAATTAGAAAGGATTATATCAGGGGAGTTTGAATTCTTTATACGATTGAAAATCTTTTCCTCAATTTTCTGAAAATTCTCAATTGATTTTGAATCAAATGTTCTTGTTCCAATTATACCTTTACCTTCTCTGAGAAATTGAAATTCATTTTTGGCTCGTGACTTATCAGTAAAATTAATATCATCTAAATTATTACGGCTATCATCCCTATTTTTATCGTCACTTAAGATCGAATCATAAATTTTTCTCACCTGTTTTCTGCTATTGTTAACTCTTTGCTTGAAACTGCCTGTGCTTTTAAATCCGAGGTAAAAACTCATCTTCTCCAGGATTTCACCTTCCGCCGGTATTAAATGTGTTTGCCTGTTGTTCATTAGTTGCAGGTAATGTTCAATTTTTCTGTAGAAAACGTAAGCATCCAAAAATATTTTTTTTTCGTTATCCGATAAAAGATCAGCTTGATTTAGAGCATTAATTGCGGCTAATGTATTGCCTGTTCTTAGATTTTTTATTCTCCCGCCGTTCAGTAATTGCAATGCCTGAATTGAAAATTCAATATCTCGTATCCCCCCGTAACTTAATTTGATATTTTCTTCATCCCGGATCCTTCTCTCAATGCTCTCTTTCATTTTTAGTATTTGATTCTTCGGTGAGATTGTAAATGTTTTTGGAAATACAAATGGCAGGATGTAATTTATAAATTCATCATACAGGGATTTACTACCGCTGAGGAACCCCGCTTTTATCAGCATCTGCCGTTCCCAGTCTTCACCCCGGCTTTCATAGTAATCCATATATTCTTGCAAACTTCTGCAAAGGGGTGAGTTTCTGCCATCAGGTCTTAATCTGAAATCAATGCGGTATAGAAAACCCCCTGTAACTTCTGCAGAAGTTTTTAAAAATAATTGAGTCGCTTCAGTTAAGATTTCACTTAAATATTTTTGCCGTTTTATCTTCCTTTCTTTATCATAGAAAAGGATTATATCAATATCGGAACTGTAATTAAGTTCGCTGCCCCCTAATTTGCCCAAAGCCACAATGCAATATTTCCCGGGCGGATTTTTTATACCATACTTTTTTAGTACTTCCTGATAACAAATTTCAAACATTTTATCCGTAAGGCAAGTACCCAGGATTGATAGTTCTTCAGTTACGTCTTCTACAGGAATTTTAAGGTAAGTATCTCTCATTCCAATTCGCAGTAACTCTTTTCTCTTTAATGATTTAAGAGCATGAACCTTTGCCTGGAACGAATTATAAAGTGAAATTGTAGATTTTAATTCTTTCTTAAATTTAATTTTGTCTAATTTATTTGTTAGAGTTTCGGATTTTACTACCCAATAAAAATATTCCGGATTTATAATCAGAATTTCTGTTAAATAATTGCTGTTAGCTGCTATTGAAATGATGATTTCTATATACCGGGGATATTTAAGACAATCTTCAATGAAGAATGTTTTATTGTACATACCCTTAATTATTCTGAACAGATTTGCTTCGGAAGATTCAGTAAAATAAACTCTTGTTATCTCTGTCTCAAAAAGATTTATCAGTTTCTCAAAGTCAGCAGGTGAAATTGCACCGGCAGAAATTTCTGCCAAAAAATGTTCAAAATCCGGTGATATGTTTTCTAATCGCACAATATGAAATTTAATTGAATCGGATGGAATAAATCTAATACTTAATGAATATAAAGAGAAATATTATTTTTTTCTTTCATTAAAAATTTTATTAAAGTCAGTGCTGTTCAATATAAATTGAAAAATGAATATTTAGTTTGAATAATAAAATTTTTTAAGGTTTTCTTAATTACATTTGAACTCATCCCTCCAAATGAGTCCATCGGACAACCCTTCTCTTAACAAGAGAAGGGCTTATTAATAATGATCTCTATATTCTAACAATCTGTTCCAACATGACCATAAAGCAATTTATTGTAAATAAGTCTCTCTCTTTTTAAGAGAGAGATTAGAGAGAGTTCTATTTGTTTTGGACAGATCTGATTTAAGCGAAATATTAAAACATTTCATTTAAATGATATAGGTGAAATAAATAACAATGTTCGTAAGTGTAATTTTTCTTAAATTGCAATTCCAATCATCTATATTTAATTTTAGTTTTTACTATTCAAACATAGAGACAAAAACGAATGTTAAACGTATTTAAAAAAGTATTTGGCGATAAATATGAGAAAGATTTAAAACTGCTTAGACCTTTTGTTGATGAAATTAACCAGGAATATGAAAAAATAAAAAATCTTTCTGATGAGCAATTGAAAGCAAAAACTGAGGAGTTCAAGCAAAAAATTCAGGAACGGACAAAAGAAACACGAGAGAAAATTGAAGAATTAAATACTCATCTCAAATCAGATGAAGATTTTGACAGGCAATCGGTACATGATAAGCTTGATGAATTAAGCGAACAATTGAATGAAGAATTTGAAGAGATACTGGATGAACTGCTTCCCGAAGCGTATGCTGTTATAAAATCAACCTGCGAACGACTTATCGGAAAAAGCTGGACGGTTGCTGGTAATAAGCAAGCGTGGGAGATGATACCTTATGATGTACAGCTTATCGGTGCAGTTGTTTTGCATCAAGGTAAAATTGCTGAAATGGCAACAGGAGAAGGTAAGACACTGGTTGCAACTATGCCGCTGTATTTGAATGCCCTAACCGGAAGAGGAGTACACCTTGTTACGGTAAATGATTATCTTGCCAAACGTGATAGTGAATGGATGGGAGAAATATTTAAGTTCCATGGTTTAACCGTTGGTGTTATTCTAAACACTTTGAGTCCCGAACAGCGTCGCGAACAATATCTATATGATATTACCTACGGCACTAACAATGAATTTGGATTTGATTATTTAAGAGATAATATGTCGGTGGAAAAAGAACATCAGGTACAGAGAGGTCATAACTATGCAATAGTTGATGAAGTGGATTCAGTATTAGTAGATGAAGCCCGTACTCCCCTGATCATTTCGGGCCCGGTAGATGTTGAGAATCAGCAGTATGGCGAAATGAGACCCCGGATTGAAAGTCTGTTCAGGAAACAAAAAAATCTTGTTGCATCACTCGTTCAGAATGCGGAAGAGTCACTTAACAGTGATGGAGAAAGTACTTCCGAAGCAGGAGTTCTGATTTTTAGAGCCTACCGTGGTTTGCCAAAAAGCAAACGCCTTGCCAAAGTATTAAGCGATCCTTCTCATAAGAAATTAATGCTGACTACCGAGTTGGATTATCTGCGCGAAAAAGCAAAAAATATGTACATCATTGATGATGAATTATATTTTGTTATCGATGAAAAAAACAATACAATCGATTTGACTGAAAAAGGACGGGATGAACTTGCCAAAGGTAGCAAAGAGGGCAAAGAATATTTTGTACTTCCGGATTTAGGATTGGAAGTTAGTAAATTTGAGAATGACAGCAGTTTAAGTAATGAAGAAAAAATTAAGAAAAAAGATGAACTTTATAAACATTATTCTATAGCAAGTGATCGAATCCATACTCTTAACCAGTTACTTAAGGCATATACACTTTTTGAAAAAGACGATGAATATGTTGTTACCGAAGATGGTAAAATTGCCATCGTAGATGAATTTACCGGAAGGGTTTTACCGGGCAGAAGATACAGCGATGGTTTACATCAGGCAATTGAAGCTAAAGAAAACGTTAAAGTTCAGAGAGACTCTCAAACTTTGGCAACAATTACACTTCAGAACTACTTTAGGATGTACAATAAACTTGCTGGTATGACCGGGACTGCCGAAACAGAAGAGAATGAGTTTTTCGAAATCTATAATCTTGATGTTGTTGTAATACCTACAAATAAACCGATCGATAGGGATGACGCGGAAGATGCAGTATATAAAACAAAAAGAGAAAAGTATAATGCGGTAATCGAACAAATTGAAGAACTCAAAAAAGAAGGCAGACCCGTGCTGGTTGGTACTACTTCTGTTGATGTTTCGGAGACATTAAGTAGAATGTTGAAAAGAAAAGGAGTTGCGCATAATGTGCTTAATGCCAAGCAGCATCAAAGGGAAGCGGAAATAATTGCACATGCAGGTGAAATTAGTGCCATTACTATTGCAACCAACATGGCTGGGCGTGGTACTGATATTAAATTAGGCGCAGGTGTTCCGGAGAGAGGTGGTTTGTATATTATTGGCACCGAAAGACATGATTCACGACGGATAGACAGGCAGTTAAGAGGTCGTGCCGGAAGGCAGGGAGATCACGGCAGTTCAAAATTTTTCCTTTCGCTTGAAGATGACTTGATGAGACTTTTCGGTAGTGATAGGATTGCAAATGTAATGGAGAGAATCGGGATTAAGGAAGGTGAAGTCATCCAGCACCCTATGATTACAAAATCAGTTGAACGTGCACAGAAAAAAGTTGAAGAAAATAACTTTGCTATAAGGAAAAGACTTCTCGAATATGACGATACAATGAGTCAGCAGCGAGAGGTTATTTATTCAAGGCGAAACAGGGCATTGCAGGGTGAAAGACTTAAGGCAGAAATTTTTGATTTATTAGGTGAATATGTTGATGACCTAATTGATAAATATTTTGAAAATGTTTCGGCAAATGCAATAAAAGAAGAATTGCTTCACAACCTGTTGGTTGAAGTTAAACTGGAACCCGAAGAATTTGAAAGTCTTGGCAGCGAAGGTGTTAAGGAAAGAATATTAAATGCAGGTAAAGAATTTTATGATAGAAAAGAAGAGATGCTTGGCTCGGAATTAATGGCGCGCCTGGAACGTTTTGCAATTCTAAGCGTCATCGATCATAAATGGAAAGAGCATCTGCGAGAGATGGATGATTTAAAGGAGGGAATAGGTTTACGAGCTTACGGACAGAAAGACCCGCTTGTTGAATACAAAGGTGAAGCATTTAAACTCTTTATAGATTTAGTTGAACAGATTAGAAATGATGTGGTTTCATTTGCCTTCAAATTCTTTCCACAGGCTCCTGGTGAAATTCAGCAGGAAAGGAGACGACCATCGGGTAGAATTACTGAGAGTAAGCAAAGTACGGCAAACATTGGATATAGTGGTGGTGGCAGACAACAAGCGCATGCATCAAGAGGTGGAAAAGCTCAACCTGTCAGGGTCAGTGAAAAAGTCGGACGCAATGATCCCTGTCCCTGCGGAAGTGGTAAAAAATATAAACATTGTCATGGTAAATAATAATGTCTTCATTAAAAAAAATAGAAGCTATAATACGACCATTTAAGTTGGAAGATGTGAAGGAGGCACTGGTTGAAGTGGGTGTTCGCGGTCTAACTATTTCCGAAGTAAGAGGTTACGGACGTCAAAAGGGGCATACAGAAACGTACCGGGGCAGTGAATACCGGATTGAATTTATCCCTAAAATTAAGATTGAAGTTGTTGTTGAAGATTCTATAGTTAATAAAGTTGTTGATGCAATAATTAAATCTGCTAAAACAGGACAGGTTGGGGATGGTAAAATATTCATATATAATGTTAATGAGGTAATAAGAATCAGAACTGAGGAATCAGGCAAACAAGCTTTGTAATCTGAATTACCTTTTACTTTTTTATTTTCTTTTTTAGCTTCCTGTATGAATTTATCTATTCAAATTAAAATCAAAACTCTGCTCTTCTTATTTATATGGGCATTATTGATTCCCGGTTGTGGAGTGTGGGAAAATTTCACCACCTATTTTAACACTTATTATAATGCCAGTGATCTGTTTGACAAGGCTGAGAAGCAAATAAATAAACAGGAAAAGGATCTTTTTTCTACGGAACCACCTAACATCCCGAGTACCGCAAAAGCAGATCTTGTAAAAGTAATTGATAAATTATCGGATATATTGCAGTTCAGTTCTGAAAGTGCATATGTTGAAGATGCTTTATTAATGCTGGGCAAATCATTTTATTATCAAAAAAATTATCAAAAATCGTCCAGAAAATTTACTGAACTACAGAGATCCTATCCCGAAAGCAATCTGCTGCTCGAAGCACAGTTATGGATTGGCAAAAACCAAATGAGACTTAAAAATTATAATGAGGCTCTTACTACATTAGCAGGCGTTAAAAATGAGGCGGTTGATAAAGGCGAAGACGATATTGTTAGGGAAGCATATATAGAAGAGATTGTATATAAAATTACGGTTGAGGATTATCCGGCTGCCATTACCGCTGCTAATGAATTTATGGAAGTATCAGATGATGATGCAATTAAAGCTCAGGTTTGGTTCGAAATTGGAAAGCTGAATATCCTGATCGGTGATGTAGAAAACGCAATTACCGCATATGAAAATGTATTTGAGTATTCGCCGGATTTTGACCTGGAGTTTAATGCTAAATTGCATTATGGAATAGCATTACGTGAAGGCAATAGAAACGAAGATGCATTAGAGGTTTTTGAAGATATGCGTAAGGAAAATAAATATACTAAGGAATTTGCTGAAATTGATTTTGAAATTGCAAAAACAAATCGTTCAATGGGTGATATTGAAAACGCAGTGAGTTTATTTGCTATTGTTGATACTACTTATAAAGGCACAAAAACTTCCGGTGCCAGTAAATTTGAATTAGGACAAATTTATGAATATGAGTACCTGCAACTGGATACAGCAGCTAATTATTATAAAAAAGCCGCCTCATCATCAGTACCAAAAGAATATATTTTACCTGCCAGAGAAAAGAACAATCTTTTTATACGGTATTTTAAAATCAGTAATAAAGTATCAAATTTTGGCAAGCAATTATTTTACAATGAGAATCCGGATGAGTTTATACAGGATTCAGTTTTATATGTTGAAGATTCTCTTGCAATAGCAGAAGAGATATCAAATATCGTAGAACTACAAGCAATATGGGCGGAATTGGATTCGTTAATAAGCCTGCAGGATACCGTTGGTTTTTTCGCTGATACAATTCGCGCCATCGATACTTTAATTGTTAGAGACACTACTCTTGTTAGAGATACATTATTAACAAAGCTGCGTAATCCGGACCCATTTGATTTACGCTTTGTATCCAGTTTCGATAGTGTGTTTAAATCAGAAGCTTTTGAGAGAATAAGAAAAATTCGCAAAAACCAATCACAACAGCAGAGAACTCAACAACAACAATTAGCAAACAAGGTTCCTGATTCACTGCGATTCAAAAATAATCCACCAAGGTGGTCTACAATTTCAAACGATTCGTTACGGGTACTGTTGGCAATGAATGAATTAGAGCTTGGGAATTTATTTCTTACGGAGCTTGAGATTCCTGATTCTTCCAGGTGGTATTATTATAATATACTAAATAATTATCCTAATACAAGATACGAAGCAAACACTCTCTATGCATTAGGAAGCTATTATCTAACCCAGGATAATAAACAACGGGCAGATAGTTTATTCAATGTAATTTATGAAGATTACCGGGATGAAAGTATTGTAAATGCTGCAGCAGATAAATTAAATAAGCCGCTTATTGATTTAAACTATGACCCGGCTAAACCGAGCTTTGATAATGCGGAAAGTATAATGTTAAACGAAAATTATAGTGATGCAATTGAAAAATTCTATGATATTTATAAAACTTACCCTGAATCACAATATGCACCGAAAGCCCTGTACGCTTCCGGGTGGATACTTGAAAATAAATTATCTCTTCCCGATTCGGCAGTTTTTTATTACGATACTTTAGTTGTGTATTATCCTACAACAATTTATGTAAAAAATGTCGGCTTAAAGCTATCTGCGTACAAACAAGAACAAAGAAAACTACAGTTGGCAAAAAAGGATTCGCTCAATACACAGTATATTGTATCTGAAGATTCCTTGACGGCTGATTCTCTTAAACAATTTACAGATTCGTATTTACAAACAAGTACATCTGATACTTCTCAGGTTGCACTGCAGGATCAGGAGAAAGATGGAAAAGAGAAAAGACCGGATGAGCAAACTGTATCTACTCTTCCAAAGATTAAAGAACCTCTTTGGAATCCGAGAAAGAGAAGATAAATTAATATAGCTGTTGGGCTTTTCTACAAAAAATAATACAAGTTATAAATTAGGGATATTAAGAATTCTTGATTTTTATCTCTGCACATCATCATGAATAGAAAAGAACTTATTAGTTTGATTGAAGATGGGGAAAACATTCAATGCGAATTTAAAAGACAATTTACTACACCTGAAAAAATTGCAAAGGAAATGATTGCATTTGCAAATACCAATGGCGGATATATTCTATTTGGTGTTGATGATGATAAAACAATTGTAGGGGTCGAAAGTGAGAAATCGGAAGCAGAAATGATTAAAGATGCAGTTAAAAATTATTGCGAACCACTATTTGATTATAAGATTAATTACATCGTTCATAATGGGAAAGAAATTGTAGCAGTTACTATCCCCGAATCAATTAATAAACCACACCGTTTACAGGATTACGAAAACGAGTTTGATATAACAAAAGCAGTTGTAATGATAAGAGTAAATGATAAAAGTTTGAAAGCAAGCAAAGAGATGGTAAGAATATTAAGAGCTAATGCGGGGAATTTATCATTGAAGAAATATTCAATAGGACCAATAGAAAAAAAAGTTTTTGAATATTTAACGATAAAAGAAAAAATCTCAGTAAAAGAATTAGGTACGCTTGTTAATATTTCAGATAGAAAAGCGTCAAGAACTTTGGTAAAAATGATAAGGGCAAATCTTCTTTTAATTCATACAAAAGATAACGGGGAAGAATTTTTTACTGCTGCTGCTTAGTTTATATAAATATTTCATTATTCCCCATAGCTGAAAAGGCTGTGTGAAAATAAAGAAATGACATTAACCCACGATTTCAATCGTGGGTATTTGTGTAAAAAGTAAACTATGTTGTTAACCGTTTCAACGGTTTTTACAATATTCACACAGGCTCTGAAGCTATGGCTTACTCATTTCCTTAACAATCTAAATCCTCGGTTAAGCCGTAAATATCATAATGCAGCCCACGGTTTTAGAGGTTATGTGAAAATAAAGAAATCACATTAACCCACGGTTTTAACCGTGGGCAAAAAAGAATAGACAAGGCATAACAACCGTTTTACCTGTGTGCCTCGGCGTAACGGTTTATAATTTTAAGCCCATATTTTTTAATGAACAAATCAACTTCTTCCTGGTATGTCATCTTTTTATGATGCTCTTTCTGATTGGCTATATATTTTTCAACCCTCTTTAACATTGATTCACTTACGGAAAAAGCACCGTACCCTGTCTGCCATGCAAATTTATAATTCATAAAATCGGATTGGTTAATCCAATGTGAGGATTCTCCTTTAATATTTTGAAAAATATCTTTCAAAGTGGAATTTGGTGATAATAAAAATAATACATGAATATGGTCTTCTGTTCCATTGATTATTCTTACTTTGCAGTCAAGTTCTCTTTCTAATTTTTCTTTTATGTGTGTATGTAATTGTGCTTCAAATGTATCTTTAATTAGTGAGGTTCTGTCTTTTGTGGCGAATATTGCGTGTATCCATACTTTCACTAGTGAGTGTGCCATAATGCCTCCTTTAAACCGTTTGCCGAAGGCATCCCTTCGGGAGAAACACTTAATTAATTTATTGGATGTGTTTATTATCCCCATAGCTGAAGCTATGGGCTGTCTTTCGTTTTTTAATATTATTAGACAATGTTAAGATAACCCAATTATAAACAGAGCACACACAATTTTAGGTGTTGGTAAACAAACCGCGAACTCCATAATTGTTAATAAATATATTACAAAGAAAGCAGCCCACAGGCAGAGAAATAACGAACCTAAATATAACAACCGTTTCTCCGTGGGAGTCCTTCGGACAACGGTTTATTAATATTGAGTTATTATCACTCTCCCACAATTTTGATTTCTTCCGTTAAGCTGCAAAGTTGGTAAAATAGCATTGCAGTATTATAATTCTTCATTTCCCTCATTTAAAATTTTCCAACTCAAAAACAGTTATGCCGAAAACCACCACATAATAATATCTGTATTTTATAATTGTGTGCAAAATTATTAGGATTGACTTCCCTGATCACAAATATCACAATTACCGCAAGGCGGTTCATCCGGAAAACCAAAATAATCCGATATAAATGTTCTTCTGCAAGTATCTGAATTAAAATAGTTTACAACTGATAAAAGTTTTTTATTATCTCTTAATAATTTATCTTCTAATCTCGCATCATCTTCAAGTTCCTGTGGCAGCTCAGCGACTAATTCTAAATTTCTGTTTTCAATAGATCCTTCTGTTACACCATAACGGTCAAGTATTGCTAAAACTGTTTCTACCCTGAAATCGTTTTTGTCTTTAAAACTCATATATTCCCTTAGATAGTTAATACCTAATGAGTTTACCTGTTCAATATTTGCATTAAGCATATTATAAATTCCCGAATAATAATCTGCATTCGGGTTAGCCCACTTAATAAATTCCATTTGCGTGTAAAGATCTTCCTGATTATAAAGCAGCATACACAATGAATCTTTACCATCTCTTCCCGCTCTTCCAATTTCCTGGTAATAAGATTCTATAGATGATGGGACTTCAGCATGAATCACAAAACGAATATCAGGTTTATCAATTCCCATCCCAAAAGCATTAGTGGCTAAAATTAAATTCTGTTTGCCCGAAAGAAACATTCTCTGGGTTTGCTTTCTTATTTTAGGTTCCAGCTTTCCGTGATATACTCCGTGCCGATAGCCTTTATCATTTAATATTTGTGAGAATTTTTCGAGTTTTTTTATAAGAGAGAAATAGATTATTCCCGATCCATCATATTTTTCAAGCACGCTGTAAATTTCTTGCAGCGTTTCCTTCTCATCAATCACATCAGAAGTTTCCAATCGCAGGTTTGGTCTTTGTATACCCTGGTGAAATATTTCTATCTCGTTTTCATTAATCCCTAGTTTATTAATAATATTGATTTGTACATCGGGTGTTGCAGTTGCTGTGAGTGCAACAGTAAGAGGGTTTTTTAATAACTCTCGAAATTCAGCAATTCTTGAATAATCTGGTCTGAAGTCATGTCCCCACTCAGAAATACAATGTGCTTCATCAACTGCCAGCAATGATATGGTCGCTTTTGTGATTTGTTGAATGAACTCTTTCTTCCTGAATCTCTCCGGGGTTACATATAAAAGTTTTACTTTACCTCTAACAAAATTATTTAGTACTATCTTTCTCTTTTCCGGTGGTACTGTTGAATTTATAAAATCCGCAGGTATGTTTTTCTTCTTAAGTGTATCTACCTGATCCTGCATCAAAGCTATTAACGGGCTGATAACTATAGTTCCACCTTCAAAAATTAAAGCAGGAATTTGGTAACATAGTGATTTCCCACCACCAGTCGGCATTAAAACAATACAATGACCATTTGAAGATATCAGCCTGTTTATTATCTGCTCTTGATTGCCTTTAAAGGATGTAAAATTAAAATACTTTTTTAGAATTTGTTTGGGATCCGGCATCTTTTATTAATTTGAAATATTTCCAATATCATAAATTTTCCTCAACTCAAAAACCGTTATGCCGTAAGCCACAGCAACGTTAAGTGATTGCTTTACTCCATACTGTGGAATTTCAATTGAAAAATCACATAGATCAAGTAATTCCTGCGATACACCTGTAATTTCATTGCCGATAATCAATGCTAATGGGAATGTATCCGCTTTTAATTTATAATGTGGAAAACTATTGTCCGTCAGTTCAAGCGCCGCTACTTTAACTCCTTTCTTTTTTAGAAGTAGAATTACTTCTTTTGGATCTTCAACATATTCCCAATTCACACTTTCAGTTGCACCCAAAGCAGTTTTCATAATTTCCTTTTTGGGGGGATGCGGTGTATACCCGCAAAGGTATAGCTTTTCGATCATTGCGCCATCTGATGTTCTGAATATTGAACCGACATTGTAATTACTTCTGATGCTATTCAAAATAACGTAAACAGGTAATCGTTTAACTTTATGCAATGTATCTAATGTACTTCTGTTTTTAGAAACTTGATCGTGAGTAAGTTTTTTCATTGAATCACTTTGCAATTGTTCTTTCTTAATAAAATTACGGTCATTCTGAGCGCAGCGAAAGAATCTCAATTACATTAATATAATAACAAGATTGCTTCCCCGAAAAATCGGGGCAAGCTGTTGTTTTACTCCTCGCAATGACTATACATTAACTTTTGTCTGAATCTCATTGAGGAATAGCTAACTGACCACAGGCAGCTGCAATATCCTCACCTGTTGTGTGTCGTACGCGTACATTTATATTTTGGTCTTTTAATGCATTAACGAATTCATAAATTCGTTTCTTAGAAGAGGGCTGTAATTCTGCACTGAACCCACCTGGATTCATATGATCGAGAGAGTTAAACGGTATAACATTTATTTTGGATGGTAATGAATTGCATAGCTTTACCAATTCTCGCAGATCTTCCTTGCGGTCATTTATGCCGCTTAGCATAAGGTATTCAAATGTAATTTTTGTTTGAGTCTTCTTTGTATAATATCGAATCGCGTCCAGATTTTCTCTCAGTGAATATTTTTTGTTAATTGGTATTAGTTTAGAACGAATGTCTTCAAAACAAGAATGGAGTGAAAATGCAAGTTTAACTCTCAGTCCTGAATTAGCCAATTCAATTATCTTGGGAGCAATACCAACAGTTGAAACTATAATACGTTTTAAACTTAACTCGGGTATCAGATCCTCTGCAAAAATTTTAAGCGACTTTAGTGTTTCATCATAATTTAAGAGAGGTTCACCCATTCCCATATAAACAATATTTTTGATGTTGCTTTTGGTATACTCCTTCGCTGCTAATTTGTATTGATCAAAAATTTCTCCTGCAGATAGGTTTTTAGAATAACCCATTAAACCTGTAGCACAGAATTTACAATCCAGCGGACAGCCAACCTGGGTGGATATACACAGGGTAGTTCTCTTTACTTCCGGAATTACTACCGATTCAATCTTATAACCATCTTTTGTTTCAAACAGATATTTTGTAGTACCCGTTTCTTTTGATGACATTGTAGAAATGAGTTTCAGCGTGTTAATACTCACGGTTGATTCAGAAAGCTGCACTTGTAAATTTTTTGGAATATTCTTCATTTCGTCATAAGAATCGATAAGATGTTTATAAAACCAAATAAATACTTGTTCCCCTCTGAATCTATTTTCCCCGATGGAAAAAAAGTAATCTTTCAGTTCGTTAAGAGTGAAACCTTTTAGTGAAACTTTTTTTTGTCCATTTAATTTAACCTCTGTGTTCATACATCAAATATAATAATAAGAGGAACTTGATAAAATTTAATAACATTTGTAACCTGGAATGCAGATGATTCATTGCTAAAGATTTTTTATTCTGCTATTTTTACTAGCATTGATGAATAATATAATTGATTTATAATTTGAGAAAACGAATTAAATTTAACTAACTAGGAAAAATATGAATTTCGAATTTACTGAAGAACAAATAATGATTCAGGAATCTGCAAAAGAATTTGCAGTAAATGAGATAGCTCCAACTGCAATTGAGAGAGATAAAAATGCAGTGTTCCCAGCAGAGATAGTAAAGCAAATGGGAGAATTAGGATTTATGGGAATGATGGTTTCACCCGACTATGGCGGTGCTGGAATGGATACTATCAGTTATGTGCTGGCTATGATTGAAATCTCTAAAGTTGATGCTAGTCTCGGTGTAGTGATGTCAGTCAATAATTCACTTGTTTGCTGGGGACTTGAAAGCTATGGTTCTGATTTTATAAAAGAAAAGTATCTCACTCCTTTAGCTCAGGGAAAGAAACTAGGTTCTTTTGCACTGTCGGAACCCGAAGCAGGAAGTGATGCTACAAAACAAAAAACAACTGCAGATAAAGATGGTGATTTTTATATATTGAATGGAATTAAAAATTGGATTTCGAATGGGCAAAGTGCCGATTATCACCTTGTAATGGCTACGACCGATAAAGAAAAAGCACATAAAGGCATTTCAACTTTCCTGGTTGAAAAAGGTACTGAAGGATTCGAGCATGGTGTTAAAGAAGATAAGCTTGGAATAAGAAGTTCCGATACTTGTTCTATTACGTTTGATAACTGTAAAGTTCCTGTTGAAAATTTAGTTTGGGAAGAGGGAAAAGGATTCAACTTTGCAATGAATACTCTTAACGGTGGAAGAATTGGTATTGCATCACAAGCAATTGGCATTGCCGAAGCATCGATGGAAGCCTCAATAAAGTATGCCCAGGAAAGAAAAGCATTTGGTAAGGAGATTGCCAAGTTTCAGGCAATTCAGTTTATGATATCGGACATGGCGGTAAAAATTGATGCTGCTAAGATGTTAACCTACAAAGCTGCAGCCGTAAAAGATGCCGGTAAGTCGTATGTTTCTGAAGCAGCGATGGCAAAATTATATGCCTCAAAAATTTCCGTTGAATGTGCGTTGGATGCAATTCAAATACATGGCGGTTATGGTTATGTACGGGAATATCTTGTAGAAAGATATCTGCGCGATTCTAAGATAACAGAAATTTATGAAGGTACTTCAGAAATTCAAAAAATAATAATTGCACGATCGTTACTCAAGTGAAAATGGTTATAAAAATATTTTTTTTCTCAATCTTAATTTTTACAGTTTCCGGTCTATCTCAAACAGATTGGGTAAGATGGGAGAAAGTAGAATATAGTTATGAAAAACCAAACAGATTCCGTCAACGTGATTATTCATTCGATACGGAAAGTGCTTCAGGTTTCATTGCAAAATCAGCGGTAAATACTTATTGGTATTTCTTTTCTGAACTGGATGGTGATAATTGTCCGTACAGTCCATCTTGTTCGGCTTTTTTTGTGCAGTCTGCAAAAGAGACTAATATATTTCAGGGCACTTTAATGTTTTTCGATCGGTTTACACGTGATTATAATATTTATAAACGGTATGAACATTACCCAAGAGTAAAGGATGGTCATTATTATGATCCGGTTTCACTTTATACTTTAGATGAAGATAAAATAGAATACATCCCTCCTTCAGTTTTAATTAAAAAGTAATGAAAATTACTGAGCTGTTATTTTTTTTTATGTTGTTCACATCAGTTAACCCTGCACAAACAAAAGATTTTGATTTTTCCTCTCCAATTAACATAAAAAAGTTTGCGGATTTTCTGTTCTGCGATAGAGATTATTTGAGAGCTGCACTTGAATACGAGCGATTAATTTCGTCAGAGGTGAAAGATACGTTACTATTTAAAATAGCTTTATCCTATTCTATAATCGGTGATTATCCATTTGCTATCAAATATTTTGGAAAGATTCCTTACTCATCTTCTTACATTAACGAAGCCCAATTGGAGTTGATAAAGACACATTACTTAATGAATGATTATTACGGTGTTCGTTCCTTTTATAATAATTCTTTCATAAAGGAGGCTAATAAATATCAACTTGAGGGTAACAAACTATTTAATTTTTCTTATCTTTTTACAAAAGACGAACTGCCATCAAAGGAAAAATTCTTGTCGCCCTTTAATTTAAGTGAGAAGGATGAGATATCGGAATATTATGATTGGAAGCAAGACCCTCTGTATAAAAGTTCTACTATCGCCGGAATAATGTCGGCAATAATTCCGGGCAGTGGAAAGATGTATGTAGGTGAAATAGGTGATGGTATAGTGGCATTTATAACAACTACTGTATTTTCATTTATAGCGTATGATAATTTTAAAGCCGGGCATAATACCCGCGGTTGGATCTGGGCGGGTGTTGCAGCATTGTTTTATGGCGGGAATATTTATGGTTCGGTTGCGGCAGCACAGGTTCATAATGCTAAAATTACTTTTGAATTTAACGATGGGTTAAATGTTTTTCTTCAAAAGAATAATTATTATACTCCGGCTTATGGTTTTTGTGATGAAAAGTAATTATATAATTTTTCTAATAATATTATTTGAGTGCACTTTGTTTGCTCAAAATTCTTTTGATGAACAATTCAACCTTACAAAAAAACTTTATAGCGATGAAAATTATTTTGATACTGTAACCGAGTTAAAGCGTTTATTATTCTTTAATCCGAATAGCGAATATATTTATAGCGCATATGAAACGATTGGAAAAAGTTATAAGCAAGGAGCAAAATTTTCCGATGCAATTCGTTATTTTACCCTGGCAGAAATTAATGCACTATCAGTTGATGAAATTTACAATTCAAGAATTGATATAATTCGGGTTAACATTTTAAGAAGAACAACAGATAGGGCTTTTAAACTACTGGATTCGCTTGAAGCAGACATTCGCTTTAATGATAAAATTGACGAAATAAACTACTGGAGGGGCTGGGCATTTATATTTGCTGATGATTGGGAAAACGCTGCTGTAACTTTCGCAGGGATTGATTCAACCATCGAACTAACAGTACTGGCAAAAAAGGTAGATGATGATCTGTATTCTGTGTCGTTCGCAAAAACTATTTCATATATAATACCCGGAGCCGGGCAAATATACACCGGTGAATATATCAGCGGACTTCTGTCCCTCGGCTGGAATATTCTTTGGGGCTATTTAACAATTAAATCATTTATAGATGAAAGGATTTTTGACGGAATTGTAATTGCTAACTTTTTATGGCTAAGGTTTTACCGGGGAAATTTACAAAACGCAGAAAAATTTGCGAAGGAGAAAAATTTAATTATAAGTAACAAAGCAATGAATTATCTTCAGTTTGAATTCAAAGGATTAAAGCCCTGAGCGCGTTAAAGATTTTAACAAATACTAAATTATTAATATTCTATTGAGAGAGTTATAAATGAAAATCATAAAAATATTTACCTTATTCATAATACTTTCGGCTCATATTCTTTTTCCACAAAGTGAGATAGACAGGGGAAAAGGACTTATTTATTTACAATCAAACCTTAAAGTTCTTGCTTCAGATTTATTTGAGGGAAGAGAGACTGCCACGAGAGGCGAACAGCTTGCAGCACTTTTTATTTCTGGAGAACTTACAAAATACGGTGTGAAACCATTCGGAGATGGTGAAACTTATTTTCAGTTAATCGAACTTATGGCCATAAAGGTAGAGCCGGAAACAGAATTAACAATAATAAATAACAACGGTTCATCAAAAGTTTTAAAACTCGGAGATGATTTCTATCTTTCAAAAGAGCAACTGCCTTCGGATAAATATAATGGAAATGAGAGCAATATAGTTTTTGCCGGATACGGTATTACCGCCGAAGATTATAACTACGATGATTATAATGGAATTGATGTTAAAGGTAAGGTAGTACTTCTTCAATCAGGAGTTCCTGCGATAGATGAGGAAGGATTTTCTTCAGAAGATGAAAAGAAATTTGGTGTAAGAAATTATAAGATTAAGAACGCTAATGATCATGGCGCAGTTGGAGTACTTTCTATTCCCGGTGGAAGGATGTTGAAGTATTGGAGATTTATTAAAAAGCGCGCAGCATCTCCGTCAATCTCGTTAAGGAATTCTGATGAAGCGGATAAAGATGCTATACCAGTTGTATTATTATCTGAAGAGTCTGTAAAAGATTTGCTTTCGGATGAAAAATATTCTTACGATGAAATTTTGGAAGCAAGTGAAAATAATAAACCACTTTCGGGATTTGATCTAACAAAGAAAATAATATTTAATTATACAACCAATAGTGAAATTAAAGAGGCAAGAAATATATTAGGAATAATTGAGGGAACAGATGAGGAACTAAAAAATGAATACATTGTGTTAACAGCGCATTATGATCATAAAGGAATTATAGATGGTGAAATATATAATGGTGCTGATGATAATGGTTCAGGAGCAGTTGTAATCCTAGAAGCAGGAAGAAGACTTGCTCTTCTTAAAGGAAATAAGAGATCGATTATTATAGCTTTTCATACAGGTGAAGAGAAAGGACTGCTCGGTTCAAAGTATTTAACAGAAAACAGCGACTTTATGAGTGGGGTTGTTTCTAACATAAACATCGATATGGTTGGAAGAGAAGACACCGAATCACTTTACAGTATCGGATCCGGAATGTTAAGCACCGAGTTATATGACCTCGTTGAAAGAGTAAACTCGGAAACAGTTAAGTTTGAATTGGATTACACATTTGATGACCCAAACGATCCTAACAGGTATTACTATCGCAGCGATCATTATAACTATGCAAAACAAAATATTCCCATTGTTTTCTTCTACGATAATATGACTGAAGATTATCATAGACCTACGGATGACATAGAGAAAATCAACTTTGAGAAAATGGAGAAAGTATCAACACTTATTACAGAGCTTGCACTAAGGATTGCTAATCTCGATCACAAATTGATTTTGGATAAAAAGGATAAAGAGGATAAAGAGAGTGTTGGTTCGAGATAATAGTAAGTCTGAAAAATTTAACACTGGTGTAGTTAGTCTCGATAGAGACAACCAATTTGTAACACAGCAGGGAACTACTGTGAAAAAGAAGAAAGATGAACCGGAAGGATAATAAAATCCCTTTATGGATGATCGGATGAAGTAAAATATGAAAGCCGGGTCGTCCCTCCGGGACTTTTAAATTGTCATTGATATTATCACCCGGCACTTGCGTGCCGGACAATAGATGGAATATGCCTAATGGCATTTATTAAATAAGTAATGAGTCCAATCAAAAAATCCAATATTCTTGATTGTCATTCTCACATTTTGTTTCGATCGATTAGGCAAAGTGGGAATCAATTAATAATTTAAATATTTTGAATTCTTGCTTATAGTATCTTTACTTTTTTAAAGTGAACTCAATAATTAAATTGTTAAGTTAGTTAGTCTCGTTAGAGACGAACCCGGTGTAAAACGGCAGGGAACTACTGTGAAAAAGAAGAAAGATGAACCGGAAGGATAATAAAATCCCTTTATGGATGATCGGATGAAATACAATGCTGAATTTGGGTCGTCCCTCCGGGACTATTAAATTATACTTGGCATTTACCCCGGCACTTCCGTGCCGGACAATAGATGGAATATGCCTAATGGCATTTATAGAATAAGTAGTTAAATTGTTAAGTTAGTTAGTCTCGTTAGAGACGAACCCGGTGTAAAACGGCAGGGAACTGCCGTGAAGAGAAAAATCAATAAAAAATAAAGTCCCATCGGGACGAACGGGAAGGAATAAATTATGGCGAACTCATATACACAAATCTATATCCAATATGTTTTTGCAGTAAAATATAGAATGAATTTCTTGAAACAAGAACATGATGATCAACTCCAGAAATACATTACTGGAATAGTGCAAAAACGAAAATGCAAGATGTTGGCAATCAATAATGTGCCTGATCATATGCATTTTTTTGTTGGATTACATCCATCATACCCGGTATCAAAATTAATTCAGGAAGTAAAAGCTATTTCATCAAAGTTCATAAATGACAACAAATGGTACAATAATAAATTTCAATGGCAAGTGGGATATGGTGCATTTTCTTATTCACATTCGCAAATTGGCAATGTAATAAGATATATAAACAACCAAAAAGAACATCATAGAAAGAAAACATTTAGAGATGAGTATTATGAATTTCTGAAAATATTTGGAATTGATTATGATGAAAAATATTTGTTCGAATATTATGATTAGATAGGTCATACCTCCTGGACTATGAAGTTAAACTTGGTGTTTACCCTGGCACTTCCGAACCGGGAAACAAATAGCTCTTGCCTGCCGGTATTATTAAGTTGATTATAAAAAGGTTCAAGTAATATGTTGGTCTTGATAGAGACAACCAATTTGTAACATGGCAGGGAACGGCTATGAAAGCGATTCAGAGGGAAACTTATCCCGATTACTCGGGATGAAAAACATAAATAAACCGGATTAGAAAAATATTTACAGGATTCTTACTGAATGACAATAGGAGTTATCTTCATTATCTATTCAATCGAAAGAATATGTTGCATATTGCAACAAAATGTGTTATATTGTTGTAATATAAATTATGAAACGAGTCCCTGTTCATAGGGACGAGTTCTATCCTGCAAAAAATTTAAAATTATAAACAGATAAAAGGAAGTAATGATGAGCATTGCTGTAAGAATTTCGGATGAGCTAGTTAAGGAAGCAAAAACTTTATCCAAAGTTAAAAATCGTTCCGTTACAGGACAAATAGAGTATTGGGCAAAAATCGGTAAAATAGCCGAACAAAATCCAACTCTATCTTATGAGCTGATTAAAGAAATATTAATTGGGATTGAAGAGTTAGACAGCAAGCGCGGAACCGAATATAAATTTAGTTGAGTTTTATGATAGTAATTCAATCTCCTTCATTTGCCCGCAGGGTTAAAATATTTCACAAAGATCAGATAAAATCTTTAGACAATCACATCAAAAAGCTACTCGAAAATCCTGAATTAGGTAAGGGGAAAAAGGGCGATTTACAAGGAGTGCTCGTTTATAAGTTCAAATTAAAAACACAGCAATATCTTTTAGCTTATCGTATAAAGAAAAATACACTTGAATTAATAATGATTGGTATACACGAAAATTATTACCGTGATTTAAAACAGTATTTACAAAGTAGATAGATTTTATAGATTTCATAATGCGTACAAATTATTTAAAAAATATCTCTAAAACTTTTAATCGCGGTGATGTACGGGAGGAAACTTACTGTAGAATTGTAACTGCCTTAAGCAAGACTATCCAAATCTCAAAAGAGATTGATAGGAATTATAAAGGAGTTGAGAGATAATACCGGTAAACAAACTAAATTTAATTAAACTTGAAAACACACTTCAGAAATAAAAAATCATTCTCTATGTAGCTATTTTAGTAGCTGTATCAGGAAAAGTATTTGGTTTATTTTAATACAATTATTTACTGAAACATGCGGTTAATAAATTATTTGAAGAAACAGAAAAAAAACAGAACAATTATAAGTAATAATTTCCGCAAACTAATTTACTATTTAATAACAGCTTTAATTGCCGGTTGTGCATTGATAATATTTGTTATTTTCCCCGGAATAAACGATGACAAATCATCAATGTTTGGCGATATGATTTACGGCAAAGTTTCAAAACCATATGTTTACCGGGTTTTCTGCCCGCAACAGTAAGAGTGCTCTCACCGCCGATTCCTCAAACACTTAGGAATTCCATCTCAAATAAAATTGAAGACAGCATTTCGTTAAACAAATTATTTAAAAAACTGAAGTGGGAAAAGGAGTTAGCTGTAGAATATTCCTTCGCGATGTTGTTAATGTTTCTCTCGCTTTGGGGCTTTTCTATTTCTGTAAGATACTTGTTTAGTCTATTCTATAAATCTTCTTACTGGCTAAGTGCTTCTGTTTCAGTTCTCGCATTGCTGGGATTGCCGCCAATGTTTCGGTACACAAGTTTCATTTATGATTTCCCAGTTCTTTTACTTTATACTTTGGGATTAATATTTTTATATAAACAGGAATGGAAAATATTCTTAATTATTTTTATAATCGGGTGTATTAATAAAGAAACAACAATCCTGCTAACATTAATTTTCTTTTTATATTACAAAGGCAAACTCGGCAAGGATATATTTAATAAATTATTGGCTGCACAGCTTGTAATTTTTGTTTTGATTAAAATCGTACTGTTCATTTTATACAAAAATAATCCCGGTACCTTTGTTAAATTTCAGCTTGTGGAGCATAACCTTCGTATGCTAACCGGATATGATCTTACTCTTGCTGTGTCTCTTTTAGGATTGATTGTTCTTGTTTTTTATAAATGGGATGACAAACCGAATTTTTTAAAAATATCGCTTTTAGCATTAATTCCTATGGTTTTTTTAACGTTTTTTCTCGGATATCTTGACGAACTCAAAGATTATTATGAGATTTATTCAGCATTAATAATATTATTATCGTATAGTATTGCAAAAATATTGGATCTTAAGATTAAAATACTTTCCCAATAATTAATCGTTGGATTTGTTGATTATTTATAATTTAATCATTGATATATCTTGAAAGGCAACTGAATTTTTATAATATTTGAATTGAATATTTGAATTATTTATAGCATCAAATATTTACGAAGCTAAACCTTAAAGGAGTATAACTATAATTATGGCTATTTATATTACAGATGAGTGTATTAATTGCGGAGCATGTGAACCGGAATGTCCGAATACAGCAATTTATGAAGGTGGAGTTGAATGGGAACTCGAAGGAAAAAGCTATGGTGAGGACGATTCTGCTCCATCCGGTGCCGAAGGGTTTTATTCAGATGAATTTTTCTATATTGTACCTGATAAATGTACCGAGTGTAAAGGCTTCCACGATGAACCTCAATGTGCTGCTGTGTGCCCTGTTGATTGCTGTTTACCCGACGAGAAAAATGAAGAAACTGAAGAAGTATTATTACATAAAAAAGAATATTTGGATTCAATTGGAAGATAAAATTTGTAAATAATTAACCAATGTAAGGGTATCTGTTGATACCCTTTTTTATTTTAAATAATCTTTAGTGCTATTAATAACCGGTAATGTTATAATGAGTTACAGTTTCGTTTTAAATAGCTCTATATTTAAAAGCTATTATCAATTATCAATGAGTGCGATATGAAAATTGGCAAATACGAATTAAAAATAATTACTTCCGGCTACTTTGGATTAGACGGAGGCGCGATGTTTGGAATTGTTCCAAAGATGTTATGGCAGAGAACAAATCCTTCCGATAAAGCAAATAGGATCAAGCTTTCTACAAGGCATTTAATTCTGGAAAGTGATAACCGGAAAATAATTATTGATACCGGGATGGGTGACAAGTGGGATGAAAAATTTAAAAGCATTTATGCTGTTGATGATAATCATTCTATGGATATTGCATTGAATCAAATTGGGTTAAAGAGAGAAAACATTACTGATGTTATTCTAACTCATCTTCATTTCGATCACACCGGCGGTTCAACAATTTTAACAGATGGCAAGTTAATTCCTGCCTTTCCAAATGCAAAATATTACGTACAAAAGGAAAATTATGAATGGGGAGTAAACCCATCCGACAGAGATAGGGGAAGTTACATAAAAGATAACTTTATAAATCTTTTTGCAGAAGGCGTACTGAATTTTATTAATGGTAATGAACAATTTGATGATGAGATCCAACTGATGCAAATCGATGGGCATACGTATGCACAGCAAATTGTAAAAATATCTGATTCTTCAAACACTGTTTTATTTTGTGCAGATTTAATACCAACGATCTCTCACATTCCATTGCAATATATTATGGGCTATGATCTTCAGCCGTTGGTAACTCTTAAAGAGAAAAAGGAAATCCTTAAGAAGGCAGTTGAAGAAGATTGGAAGCTATTTTTTGGTCACGACCCCGAAGTTGCATTTTGTACAGTAAAGCATACTGAAAAGGGGATAAGAGAAGCTGAAAGGTTCGCCGGCTTTGAATGATCAGCAAAAATCAGGCTTTGAATTCATCTGCAAATATTCTGATTTGAAAGATTTAGAAGGGAAAAGATTTATTATTGGTGAAACAGAAATTGCAGTGTTTAAGATTAACAATGAAATTTATGCTCTCAATAATATTTGCCCGCATCAACACACTGCTTTAATTTATGATGGGTTAATTGAGGACGGCTGTGTTGTTTGCCCTGCTCATGGGTGGAAGTTTGATCTGCGTACCGGCAAGAAACCCTCTGGCAGCCGGGGATTAGACAGCTATAGAGTGAAAATTGTTGATGGTGATATTTTTGTACAAGTTATTTCAAAAGGACTAAATTGGTGAATAAAATAACAAATGATATTGTTATTCAAAAAGCGAAATCCATTGGGTTTGATCTTGTTGGATTTGCAAAAGCCGATAAGCTGAGCGACGAGATTAATCGTTTGGATGAATGGCTTAAGCAAGGATATCAGGGCGGTATGAAATATATGGAAAGAAACATCGAGAAGAGAAAAGATGTTTCTTTAATATTTCATGATGTAAAATCTGTAATTTCCCTGGCAGTTAATTATCACTCAAACTATAAATACACTAATAATAAAAATTTCGGAAAAGTATCCAGTTATGCCTGGGGAAAGGATTATCATTTGATAATTTGGGAAATGCTGGAAAATCTTGAAAGTGAGCTGATGGAAATTGATAATGAATTTAAATGTAAATCTTATATAGATACCGGACCGGTGATGGATAAAGCGTGGGCAGTGAAATCCGGAATTGGCTGGATGGGAAAGAATTCCAACATAATAAACAGGGAGATTGGCAGTTGGATATTTATAGCAAATATATTCACTAATTACGTGTTTGATTATTCCTTACAAATTCCTGATTTCTGCGGCAGCTGTACTGATTGCATTGACGCGTGCCCAACCGATGCTATAGTTTTAGATTATGTTATAGATTCCAATAAATGTATCTCTTTTTTAACTATCGAAAATAAAGGGGAAATTTCTCAAAGTTTTAGTGATAAATTTGATGGATGGCTTTTTGGATGTGATATTTGTCAGGATGTTTGTCCATGGAATATAAAGTTTTCTCAACCGGCAAAAATAAAGGAGTTTAATCCTATAAATAATAATGCAGAAATCAATCTTAAAGATGTTACTGAAATGAAGAATGATGAATTCAAAAGTCGATTTGCCAAGAGTCCAATTTCAAGAACAAAGTTAAACGGATTAAAAAGAAACGCAGAATTTCTTATTAAATAATCTGTGTGCTTACAAACACAAAAAGCGGAGTACCTGAATCTTTATTAAATTTGCAGAATCAAATTATGTAAGTTTAAAATAAATTATCGAGGAAAATTGAGGTAAAAAATGTCAGATAATCATTATAAAGTAATTATAATCGGATCAGGTCCTGCAGGGTTCACGGCAGCGTTATATAATGCAAGAGCTAATCTTAACCCGGTTATTTTTGAAGGAATACAGCCGGGCGGGCAATTAACCATCACTACTGAAGTTGATAACTATCCAGGCTTCGAGAATGGAATTCAGGGTCCCGAATTAATGGATATAATGAGAAAACAAGTTCAGAGGTTTGGTACCAAAACTATTTTCAACGAAATAACAGAAGTCGATTTTTCAAAAAGACCCTTTAAACTAAAATCCTATGACGATGAATATACAGCCGATGCTGTTATTATTTCCACCGGTGCGTCTGCAATGCTGCTGGGATTGCAAAGTGAAAAGGAGTACATGGGTCATGGTGTATCAGCATGCGCTACATGTGATGGCTTTTTCTTCAAGGATCAGATTGTACTGGTGGTTGGGGGTGGTGATACTGCAATGGAAGAAGCAACTTATCTAACTAATCATGCAAAAGAAGTGCATTTAGTACATAGGCGTGAAGGATTTCGCGCTTCTAAAATTATGCTGGATAAAGCGAAGAAGAATCCGAAGATTTTCTTCCATACTAATAAAGTGATTAAAGAGGTTTTAGGTAAGGAAGAAAACGGTAAAAAAACATTGACAGGTGTTATGCTTGAAGATACAAAAGATCATTCCACAGAAGAGTTTAAAGCTGATGGATTGTTTATTGCAATCGGTCATAAACCAAACACAAATATTTTCAAAGGACAGCTTGAAATGGATGAACTTGGTTACTTAAATGTAAAACCAGGCTCCACTCATACAAATATTGAAGGTGTGTTTGCTGCTGGTGATGTTGCGGATAGTAAATACAGGCAGGCAGTTACTGCAGCAGGTACTGGATGTATGGCTGCAATTGATGCTGAAAGATGGCTTGAAGCTCAGGAAGGTTAGGGAAGATAATTCCTGCAGTTTGTCTCCATTATTTGGGGAAACGAATTTCTTTCCGATTTTGTGCTATCTTGTTTTTGGGAGATTCCCAATCAAGCCTGCCCCGGCGGCAGACGGATTGGGAATGACTTACATTGTCATTCTCACGCAAGTGGGAATCTTCCTTATTTATTTTCCCTCAAATTAAACTTCATCAGGTTTATACTGTTTCCTCATTTTATTACCTATTAAATTCGCTACAACAAATCCAATTCCGGTAAAAACAAATATTGCTGGAGCCATCCATATTTCTCTGGCTGCTTCATCACCTGATGCCATCCCTAAACCGAGTCCGACTCCAAAGAAAATTGCGATAATTCCTATTTTAAGAAGAGCAAAATAATCCTTCTGCTTTTGGAAAAATTGCTTGATCTCCTCTGCCGATAATCCTTTTTCGATCAGCATCTGTCTTTCACGTGATCTATAAAAAAAATATGTTACAAATACTAACCCGACAACTACTACCATTATTATCGGGATAAATACCGCTATTACACCTGTCACTTTTAACTCCTTTTTATTATCTGAAACTTATGACTAATCTATCTGCTCTCCGGTTACATTTTACCCGGATTAAATATTTGCTAATTGTGACTAAAATCAGTTGGAAAGGTTACAGTGATGGAAATTGCGTTTCGTATTCAAAATGAATAAATTAAAAAAATATTTTATAGCAAGAATAATCTGTAACCATTATCTAATTATGGTAGTCAAAAAATCAGATGAAAAAACTCTCAGATCAACAGATAATTGAGTCTGTCCGCGATGGTAATCAATCTGATTATTCAATTATTGTTGATAGATATAAAAACAATGCTTTTTCATTGTTAAAGAGAATGTTAAAAAATGAGCAGGATGCAGAAGAAACTTTGCAGGATTGTTTCCTCAAAGCTTACAGTTCTTTGAACAGTTTTAAGGGAGAGGCAAAGTTTTCAACATGGTTTTACAGAATTGTTTATAATACAGCCCTAACAAAGCTTGCATCTAAGAAAAGAAAAATAGAAAATGAAATGTCTTCGGTTGATGAGCATTTTGATTTGAAAAGTGATTATGATTATAACGTTTCTGAAAGAAAGGATATGTCAGAATTTATAAATGAGCTTGTTAATAAATTACCCGAAAAGCATTCGGCAATAATTAGTTTATTTTATTTAGATGAGATGAGTTGTGAGGAAATTAGCAAAGTTTTGGATATTTCAATTTCAAATGTTAAAGTGATGCTGCATCGTTCAAGAAATGCTTTACGGGATCTTATAATTGAAAAGAATCTTGTTAAGGAATTAATATGAATTTACTCTCAGATGAAATATTGAACAAATATCTTGATGGTGAATTAGACAAAAACCAATCCGCTGAAATTAAGGAAATCCTTAATAAATCTGAAAATGACAGAAAAAGATTTAGTGCTCTTAAGCTAATTCATAAAGAACTATCTTTAATGCAGGAAGATAAAGCTAGTGTTGATTTTACAGAATCGGTTATGAGAAGAGTAAATAAAAAGTTTGTACTTCCGAAACAGCAAAATTATTTTATTTTTTCTATTGCTTCTATATTTGTAATAGTCTGCTTAGGAATTGTTGCTTACGTTATTTCGGCAATTCTTTCCTCCTCTCCAATGCAAACCGAATCACTCCAAATTACGGAAACTGTTAATCGTTTGGGAAATGGATTGATATTAGAATTAAAGAAGTTGTTCAGTGGAAAGAATCTGTCTATCATCGGGTCAGTCTTTTCGTTAGGTATTTTAATATCCGGCTATTTTTTCTTTGAACAGCAAAAGCGTAGTAAAATAAATTTAGGGGCTTAGAATATTCTTCTTTTATTGTTTACCTTCCTTTTATAAATTACTAATAAACATAAATAAATTACTAGTTTGATGAAACGAGCATGAAAGAGCTTTTACAAACAAGGCAGTGATTATAATGCGAGTTCCATCTGGCAAAAAAGAGAAATTATCTACAGATGAATCATAAATCAGGTTATGTTGCAATACTTGGTTTACCGAATACAGGTAAATCAACTTTACTTAATGCTTTGCTTGGGCAGAAAATAGCAATAACAAATAAAAAACCTCAAACCACAAGAAAGAAAATTCTTGGAATTCTTTCGGACAAAAATTACCAGATAATTTTTCTCGATACTCCGGGAATATTATCTCCATCATATCTATTGCAGGAAAAAATGATGGAAGAAGTTACCTTATCAGTTAATGATGCAGATGTAATATTACTATTAATTGATGTAAAAAAAAATCCTTCGGGAAATGAAACTTTTAACCAGAAATTTGTGGTGAAAATTTTAAATAAGGGAAAAAGAAAGATCGTACTTCTGCTAAATAAAATTGATCTGATCAAACAAAACGAAGCGGTAAGATTGATTGAACATTTTGAAAGTATGAATAAATTCAAAGCAGTCATTCCAATTTCGGCAACGTTAATTTTTAATTTGGATAAATTAATAGAAACCATTGTGGATGAATTACCTGAAGGACCAAGCTACTATCCGGAAGATATTGTTGCTGATGAAAATGAGAGATTTTTCGTCTCTGAAATTATACGTGAAAAAATCCTCGAACTCTACAGGGAAGAAATTCCGTACAGCGTCGAAGTTTTAATTAGTGAATTTAAAGAAAGAAAAGAAAATAAAGATTTTATAAGCGCTGAGATTGTTGTTGAAAGAGATACTCAGAAAGCAATTATTATCGGTAAAGGTGGAACGGCAATTAAAAAGCTTGGCAAAATTGCAAGGGAAGCCGTCGAGGATTTTCTTCAGCGGGAAGTGTTTCTGGAATTACGTGTGAAGGTTAGAAAAAATTGGCGTTCAGATGAAAACTTACTGAAGCAGTTTGGATATAAATCTGATACAAAAAAATAAGTTTAAATAATCAAGCAGTAATCCGTTTCTTTTGTAGTAATTCAAAAAAATCTCTAATTTAATTTTTGATCGGATAAAATTATTGAATAAAAACTTTTAACTACTTTGCAATCACGAGCTGAAATAATTGTAAACGGATTAGTACAGGGAGTCGGCTTCCGGTATTTTGTTTATAGAGAAGCAAAAGATTTAGGACTTAAAGGATATGTTATAAACCTTTACACCGGAGAAGTACTAACTGTTGCCGAAGGTGAGAAAGCTTTGGTTGAAGAACTAATAAATAAATTAAAAGTCGGACCAATGCACGCTGCGGTTAAAAATTGTTTTGTTGAATGGGAAGAAACTGCAAACGAGTTTGATGCTTTTGAAATTAGATAATTACTCTTTGCGAACTTTGCGTGAACCAAGACCTAAGATAACAAGGTATGTAATTAGAAAAATAGTTTCACGTAAACCTGCCTGTCAGCAGACAGGGATCGCAAAGATTTTTCGCAGAGGACGCTAAGAAAGTTAAATATATTTGAAAATAATAAAATCCAATAGGATATGAAATACAGAACAGGAATTGGTTTTGATGTGCACGCCTTTGCTGATAATAGAAAACTTATTATAGGTGGAATAGAGATCCCGCATCATAAAGGTCTTGCCGGTCATTCGGATGCAGATGTTCTATTGCATGCAATCACAGATGCTTTGCTCGGTGCACTTGCTTTGGGAGATATTGGGAAACATTTTCCTGATACCGATGAGCAATTTAAAGATGTGGATAGTGCAATTCTTTTAAAAAAAACTTACCAGCTAATTAAAGAAAAAGGTTATAAGATTGGGAACATTGACTCTGTTGTAGCATTACAGGAACCAAAATTAGCTGAATACATTCTACAAATACAAGAGAAAATTTCTTCAATCTTAGAAGCCGGCATCGATCAAATTTCCATAAAAGCTACAACTACGGAAGGACTCGGGTTTATTGGCAGAGAAGAAGGAATCTCCGCCTTCGCCTCAGTATTAATCTTTAAAGCAGAATAGAATGTTTGAAGATATACTTAATAACATTTCCAATTTCACTCCCTTTTGGATTTATGTTACGCTTTTCTTAATTGCATTTGTTGAAAATGTTTTTCCTCCGTCACCAAGTGATTTGGTAGTTGTTATTGGTGGATCACTTGTTTCAACAGGCGTGATAAGTTTTATACCAACTTTACTGTTAACAACAATGGGGAGTGTAGTGGGATTTATGATTTTATTTTATTTCGGTTCAACTGTTGATAGAAAAGTTGTACACTCTGGCAAGTTTAAATATATTCCTGTTGATGCAATTGACAAGGTGGAATTATGGTTCAAGAAGTACGGTTTTTATGTAATTCTTGGGAATAGATTTCTTCCGGGAACAAGATCAGTTATTTCATTCTTTGCCGGGATGAGCATGATGGATGTAAAAAGAACTATTTTACTGGCAACTTTAAGCGCTTTCGTTTGGAATGCAATAATAATTTACCTTGGATATATTTTTGGTAATAACGTATCCGCTGTTGATAAATATCTTTCAACTTACAGCAATATAGCAATAGGCATTACCATCTTTGTGGTTTTAGTATTGATCATTAAATCTGTTATTAGAAAGAAAAATACTAAAAATTGAAATTGTTTAGTAAATACCGGATTCCAAAGACACCGGAAGAAAAAAAGAAGCTTAAAACTGAAAGACTTCTCCTGATTTTAAGCGGAGTTCTTTTAGGAATTTCATTTCCACCATTTCCTTTTCCTTTTACTCTTTTTTTATTCGTTGGGTTTATTCCATACTTAATTGTTCTGAAGAATCGGCAAACGCTTGCTGATATAAATCGGGCAACCTATTTGATGGCATTTGTTTTTTGTGTGCTTACCGTATACTGGGTTGGAAGCTGGCAGGCAGAAGCCGATCCTTTTTTAATGACGGGCGGCGGGGCAATGCTTCTCGCTTTACCTGCTGTGATGATCATTCCTTCAACATTATATTATCTATCGGTAAAAATATTTAAAGTTAAAATTAGTTTTTGGTTGTTCCCTGTTTTTTGGGTTACCGCCGAATATCTTTTAACTCTCACCGATCTGAAATTTCCATGGTTGATTTTAGGGCATGGGCTTGCAAAATTTATATCTTTCATTCAAGCTGCTGATATTATCGGTGCATTCGGATTATCGTTGGTTGTGTTGTACATCAACTTACTCTTTTACAAAGCATTCATTCATTATAAAGAAGAAAGAAAGGTTGCAGTAAAATACCTAGTTATTGCCATTTCATTCTTTCTAGTTTTTATTTTTTATGGGATGATTAAAATATCCTCATTCAAACCCTCTGATAAAATAGTTAGAGTTGGTATTGTTCAACCAAATATAAATCCCTGGAAAAAATGGGAACTTGGCAGTTTACAGGATTTGGTTGATAATTATTTAGATCTTTCTCAGCAAGCTGCTGATGACGGAGCGCAGATAATTATCTGGCCTGAAACAGCGTTGCCTGTTTATATTATGAACAGCGGTTATAGGGCGGAATTGGACAGTATCTATAAATTTTTAGAAGAGAATAATGTTTCCCTTCTAACAGGAATGCCTCATATCAAATTTTATTATGATAGCACTAAAGCTCCCGCAGACGCAAAATTGAATAAAGGTGGTAACTATCGTTACACAACTTATAACTCTATTCTATTATTAAAACCGGGAACGAGAGAGTATCAGCAATATGGTAAAATGCATCTTGTTCCACTAGGAGAGCACGTCCCTTTCGCAGATAAATTTTCATTTTTAGCAGATGTATTTAAATGGGGTGTTGGATTAGGCGGTTGGAATGTTGGAAAAGATACTGTTGTTTTTAACGCACGGATTAATATTAATGGTAAAGCCGATTCGATAAACATCAGTGGATTAGTTTGCTATGAATCAATTTTCCCCCTGTTTGCATCAAACTTTGTTCAGCGTGGAGCTGAAGTTATTGCGGTTGTAACAAACGATAGCTGGTACGGCAATTCGAGCGGACCTTATCAGCATAAGGAGTTTGCTGTTCTTCGTGCAGTAGAAAACAGGAGAGTAGTAGTGCGTTGTGCTAACGGAGGGATCAGTACGATTATAAATCCCTTAGGAATTACAGAAGCTGAAACGAAAATGTTTACACGAACTGTTCTCGTTGGTGATGTTTCATTGCAAAACGAGAAAACCTTTTATACAGAACATCCTGCAGTAATAACTACAATTATTTCTGTACTATCTTTGTGGATTGTGGGGTTAAGTATTCTTTTATTCCTAAAGAGAAAATTTAAACTATAATAAAAAAAACATTATGAATAAAATAATAGATTTAAGAAGCGATACTGTTACAAAACCATCTCCCGAAATGCGCAAAGCAATGTATGAAGCCGAAGTTGGCGATGATGTTTTTAAGGAGGACCCGACCGTTAACAGGCTGGAAGATTATTCAGCAGAATTACTCGGCAAAGAAGCCGCGTTATATGTTCCGAGCGGAATGATGGGGAATCAGATATGCTTAAATGTGCTAACTAATCCCGGCGACGAGGTTATTTGTGAAATCGATTCACATATTTTTAATTATGAATCCGGATCACCTGCAAAGTTAAGCGGAATTCAATTGATGACGGTAAAAGGTAATCTAGGAGTTATGAATCCCGAACAAGTTGAACCGCTCATCAGACCAAAAGATGCGTACTATATGCCGCTCACAAAAGTAATTGAAGTTGAAAATACACATAACAGGGCAGGCGGTACAATCTTGCCGATGGAAAATATAATTGAGTTGAAGAATCTTGCAAAAAAATATGATCTCTATTTTCACTTAGATGGAGCAAGATTATGGAATGCTTCGGTTGAAACAGGAATAAGCGTAAAAGAATACGCATCGCATTTCGATTCAATTTCCTGTTGTCTTTCAAAGGGTTTAGGTGCACCAGTCGGATCGATTATTGGCGGGACAAAAGAATTTATAAAAGAGGCATACAGAGTACGTAAATCCTGGGGCGGGGGAATGAGACAGGTTGGAATTCTTGCTGCAGCGGGTTTGTACGCACTTCAGAATAACATAGAAAGATTAAAAGAAGATCATCGCCGTGCAAAATTTCTTGCGGAAAGAATTAATGATATTAATAATTTAGAAATAGATATGAACTCGGTTCATACCAATATTTTACTCTTCAAACCATTAACGATGACGGTAAGCGAAGCAATGATAAAATGTAAAGAAAACGGATTGCTGATTTTGCAGGGAACGGTTGATACTTTAAGAGCAATTACTCATTTAGATGTTGATGATAGCGATGTAGAGAAAGCGGCTAATATATTAGGGGAAGTGTTTAATAATTAAATTATTTTATTGTTGAATTGCTTAATTGTTTTTAAATAGTTTTCCTTCAACAATTTAACAATAAAACAACCTGCCTGCAGGCAGGCCGGTTCAGCAATTCCTTATTTCTAATTAGCCAAATACCCTTTTGCAATTAGGTTATATGAATCAATTTGTCCTTTCACCCATTTGCGGTTCTTTTTTAATTCCTTTGCCATCAACTTTGCAACTCTCGGTGCCATTTCAATGGATGCCTTTGCATCTAAAAACAAAGTGCGGGTACGGCGTGCTAAAAAATCTTCCAAGGTTCTTGCCATTTCATTTCTTATGCTCCACACAACTTCACCTTCTCTTATTTTAAACTTTGGATGAAGTATTTTATTCAATGATTCATCAGTGCACAATTTTTCTACTTTTCCGGCATCGGAACCGTAAAATGCAAAGTCATCATTTTCTATTTTATTAGTCGTTGCTCCATGAAGACGAAGATTTTCGGTAACCGGTGGTTTGTAATTTAACTGTGCAACTTCTATCGCCTGATCAATTGTGTCTTCAGCCATTTTTCTGTATGTGGTCCATTTGCCGCCTGCAATTGTTACCAATCCGCTTCGTGAAATAAAAACTGTATGTTCTCTTGAAATAGCGGCAGTATTTTCTTCATCACCATTAGTAACAAGGGGTCGCAAACCTGAAAACACACTTAGTATATCCAATCGTGATGGATCCTTCACTAAGTATTTTGATGCAGCTGTTAAGAGAAAATCAATCTCGTCTTCAGTTGCAACAGGTTCAAGTGTTGCAGTATCAACTTCTATGTCTGTTGTTCCCACCACAACCCTGTTATGCCATGGAATCGCAAAAAGTATTCGTCCATCGGAAGTGTTCGGAACCATAATTGCATTATCGCCGGGAAGGAAAGATTTATCTAATACAATGTGCGTTCCCCGGCTCGCTCTGATAATAGGTTTAACATTTTTCTCATCCATTTTTCTAACTGAATCAGAAAAAACACCGGTTGCATTAATTACCGCTTTGGCTTTCAGTTCAAATTCATTTCCTGTTTCAATATCTTTTGTCAGAACTCCTGTTATTATATCGTTCTGTTTTATCAGCGAAGTAACCTTAACGTAATTAATAATATCAGCACCAAGATCATCAGCAGTTTGAACCATATTTATAAGCAGCCGGGAATCATCAAACTGACCATCGTAGTATACTACCCCGCCTCTGAGACCGTCAGTTTCTAAAGTAGGAATGCGTTCAAGAGTTTCATCAATTGAAAGTAATGCTGATTTACCAAATCCATATTTGCCGGCAAGCATATCATAAAGCTTCAATCCTACACCATAAAATGTTCCTTCCCACCATTCATAATTCGGGACAACAAAAGCAATATTATGAACAAGATGTGGAGCATTCCGGCAGAGCAATCCACGCTCTTTTAATGCTTCCAACACAAGTGAGATGTTGCCTTGTTTTAAATATCGAACACCACCGTGAATTAGTTTTGTGCTTCTGCTTGATGTGCCCTTACCAAAATCACTTTGTTCTAATAATAAAACCTTATAACCTCGTGCTGATGCATCTATGGCTGAACCAACTCCTGTTGCACCACCGCCAATAATAATTAAATCCCATCGCTCGGATTTATCGGATAATTTCAGGACTATTTTATCTCTATTTAACATTTATTTACTTTTTTTGATGCGTGCTTTGCGAGGAATAAGTGCGTTTCTGTTTCACGCAAACCTGTCAGCCGGTTGGCTGGGATCGCAAAATCTTAAACGCAGAGAGCGCTAAGAAATTAGGAACTTAAAAACTTATATCTGATAGTATCAAACTTTCCTTTTATCCAGATGATAATTTTGCTCTTACCGCGGCATAAGAAATCATCAATAATCTGAGCTAATTCAGGTGTCCTTAAGTATCCAAAAGATTTGTGCGGATTTTCAATGCCTTCACTCTCGTAATTATTATTAACTAACATCGAGGAAGGCTTAACATTATTGGAATTAAATTTAAATAACTCACTTAAATCCATACTTCCTGCCACTTTATCTTCAGTATCTGCCATGTTTATCCACTCAGTTTTAATATTCCCGGGAGTTCTTAATTTACTATTATCATCCGGATCAACATTAAAGTCATTCTTTAATTTATCGAATATGAATGGAACCCCAATGGGAGATCCAATTGTAACTAATGAATCAATAGTTACATCACGTTCAGAATTAATTAAAACATCATAGGTAACGATAGTTCCCATTGAATGAGCAATTAATAATATATCCTTCCGTTTGTGTTTTTTTAACGCATTAGTAATTATTTCACGAATAATATCTTTTACAAGACAATCAGATTTATTTTCTTCAACACATTTTTGTGTAAAATAAATATCCAGGTCTTTAAAAAAGTGTTTGATAATCAGATCGGTAAATGATGGAAAATTTACATGTACCCTTTCACTAAATAAAATCTTATCCCGCTGTCTCTTGAAGAAATTCATAAATTTTTCTCTAAAGCCATTCGGCTTATTTTTTATTCTTTTAGAAGCAGGTACGTACCTCTCACTTAAATATAAATCGTTGCTCTTATCGGTTTCATCCGGGTTCAAGGGAACTGGGTGTAGAGAATCTGCCCAATAAACCAGCTCAAAATTAAACTCTTTGCGTGGATGTCCAATTCTTTTTAGTCCTTCCGCAATTGATTGTTGCCACCACTTTTCTAAAATATCTCTCGGAGGTTTATTCCCAAGTCCGTGCACACCTATTATTATTTTATCCATAACCAAAACTTAAATAATATTTTTCTTTTTTAATTCATTTTTTAACCAGGAAGCTCTGTTAGTAGTAATCCCATCTATGCCATCCAGATATAACTGTTTTGCTCTCACAGGATTGTCAACTGTCCAGGTATATATTTTTAGATCAGATTTCTTCACGGTTTGGATTACCTCTTTACTTAAAATTATTTTTGCTTGAACATCCAAGCCATCTAGTCCGGCTGATTTACACTTTGCTATCGTTTCTTCAAGATTAGATTTCCCCCTATAATATTTCCCTTCTACTATCCAGTAAGATTCAAATTTAGGCAAAGAATCTTTTATTAATTTCATAGTATTTATATCAAAGCCTATAAACTTAATTTGAACAGGTTCCATATTTTTTTGTTTGATAAGTTTTTTTAAAGGTTTAAGAATATTTTCATCATTTTTAATTTCAATAAATAGAATTTTATTTTTTGGAATAGTATCAATCACCTCATCTAATAAAGGGATTCTTTCATTTTTCCATTTAGCGTCCTTAAATTTTCCGACATCAATCTTTAACAGCTCATCGTAATTATTTGAAGCAATTCTTTTATACTTACCACCTGTTCGTAAAGTAGTCCTGTCGTGAATTACAATAATCTTCTCATCTTTTGTTAACTGTACATCAATTTCAACAGCATCATCATCCCTTTCCCAGGCTAATTTTACGGAACCGAGTGTATTTTCAGGAGCTTCGTAAGATTCCCCGCGATGTGCAATAATAAGAAATTCTCTATTCTGCATTGTATGTAATTGAATTAAATTCTATTGTTTATTTTAATATAAGAGAAACTTGATTTAAAAGTTACAAACTAGTGACTTTGTATTTTATGTGTTTATATTTTGTGTTATAGAAAAATATTTATAAAAATTTAGTAATACTATTATGGATGAGTTATCACTATACAAACATAAAGTAAATATTACTGTAAGATTTTCTGATCTTGATGCGATGGGTCATGTAAATAATGCAATCTTTTTAACTTTTTTGGAAGAGGCAAGGTTTGCATACTTTAGGGCGGTTTTAAAGAGGGATCGAGATAACTTAAATTTCGAGGCAATTATAGCGCGCATTGAGATTGATTACAAAAATCAGATTTGTCTTGGCGATAAAGTTGTTGTTTACACACGCTGTCCCCGGATAGGAGAAAAAAGTGGTGATATCGAAAACCTAATTGTAATTGAAGAAGGAAACGAAAATAAAATTGCTGCTTCTGCCTTATCTAAATTGGTAACTTTCGATTATAAACACGGTATTTCCGTTCCTATTCCTGATGATGTGAGGAAAGCATTAGTAGATTATGAAAAAATGTAATTAATTGAACTAGTTCTGCAATTCATTCATCAACTTTTCTAACGCAGTTTTGATGTTATCAAATTTAGTTTTTTCTTCCGCAGCAACGGGCGGTGCAATCCGTTCTTTGCAATCAGCAATCACGCATCTCTCGCAAGTATCATTTACTACTTTAACCTTTATCTTCGGGTCATTCCAGAATTTAATAATCTGTTTAAGTTTATCGTTTACTAAAAAACCAATTGTTACACTCGATAAATTATCATCAATCATTTTATTTATTCGTGCAATAGAAATAGTGAGATACTGGTCCCCCGAATTATAAAACTGAGATTTCCGAATTCCTATTACCGGCTTATCATACTTTTTATTTTTGTTTATTTTTTCCTCAAGTTCTTTAAGCACACCGATTGAAATCCATCTGCGGCAGTAATGTTCTACACTCTGGTAGCCGCCGGGGTTTTCGTTTGTGTTTAGCCGAAGCTCCTTTGTTAAACTGTATTTGTTTGTACCAATAGCTGTGTTAAATCTTAAAAAGAAAAACTGGTGAAGATCAAGAAACTTTGAAGAAAGACTGGCTAATCTTTGAATGAACATTTCCGGTGTGGAATTGTATACTTTAATTAATTTAAGAAATTCTCTGCCATCCCATTTACCTTTGCCGAAAAATGATTTGAGGTCTTTAATCAGTTTATCTTTATTAATAATCAATGCTGTGGAAAAGTATGAAGCATTAAGATTATTAAGAAGCTGATCGAAAGAATCAACTCTTGAACCAGTATATGCGTATGAACGATCGCTGATTTTGAGGAATTTGTACGCCAATTCTTTTCCCAAAATAAAAGTTTTTTGTGGATCAGAAAGTTTTTTATTTAGCAGCAGAACATTCTTTTGCCCTGGTACAAACAAACCGCGCACTTCCGAAAGTTCAGGATGCTCACTCAATTTTTTCATATCCACTTTATATTCAAACTTGTCTTCCAGTATCTTAAAAAGCTCTGATGAATTTATGGGAAAGTCTGATTTAAGATTATATTTTTGCGAAAACATTTCCACTGCTTTTTCCAAATCAGGGAAGTAATTCTCATTAAATTCTTTATATGTTCTTAAAGCAGTTCTTGAAAAATTATTCCGACTTAATTCCGAACTTTTCGCCATATCAATAAGTGTAGTAACAAGTGCACTTAATTGGAGCGGCGCATTTGCCATTATAACAATCAGCTTGTTAATATCTATACCGTAATGAACGAGTGGAAGCTGCTCAAAAATATTAGATTCGAGAAGTTCACCAAGCGGAGCAAGATTTCTTGTTAGTTTAAGAGAGACAAGTTTATCGTAAGTAACCTTAAGTGCATATGCTAGTTCTGCAATCTTATCAGCTTTTGGATATTTTTTACCACTTTCAATTTCATTTAAATATGAAACTGATAAACCACTTTTTTTTGCAAGTGCAGAAAGTGAGAGACTTTTCTCCTGCCGTAACTGCTTAACTTTTAAGCCAAAAATTATTTTTATGTTATTTTTTGTTGGCTTCATATATTTATAATTTTAAATTAAGGACATATGGAACTCGCATTATAATCATTCTCTTTGCCAAAGGTATTCTCCGAAGGAGTTCTTCTAACCTTCGGAAGTGTGTAAATTTTTTTTCATGCTCGTTTCATATAGTGGGTTTTGTGATATAAATCAACAAATTAGTTTTATCAGAATATTCAAATTATTTGCAACCTAAATTACAGCAAATATTCTTTAATAGCGAATTTTCGCTTGCAATTTACGAATTAAATTTATATTTTCAAGTCAATATTTTAGTGAGAAGATGGAGTATGAAATGGAATCCAAAATTCCTGATATCAAGAGGTTAATTGATATTATACCTTACCAGCAAAAAACCTATCCTAAAGAGGATGCACTCTGCGATAAAGCCACAGGAGAATGGCGTAAGCATAGTATAAATGAGTGTAAAGAAATTGTGGATAATTTTAGTCTTGGCTTGCTTAAAATCGGGATCAAAAAGGATGATAAGATTGCAATTATTTCCGGGAACAGAGCCGAATGGAATTTAGTCGATCTTGGTACATTACAGGTTGGCGGAGTAGTTGTTCCACTTTATCCCAATATGAGTGAGGATAATTACCAATTTATATTTGAAGACTCAGAAGTGAAAATGGTATTTGTTGGCGATAATGAACTCTGGGAAAAGGTTGGAAGAGTAAAGAAAAGAATCAGTTGGAAAATTGATGTATATACCTTTGATGAAGTTGCCGGAGCACCGCATTGGACTGAAGTATCTGGTCTGGCAGACCAATCCTTACTTTCTAAGTTAAATAGCATAAAAGATTCTATAGACGAAGAAGACCTTGCAACAATTGTTTATACATCCGGTACAACAGGCATACCTAAAGGTGTAATGCTTACTCATAAAAATATTGTAAGTAATGTTAAATCGTTAACTCATATTTTACCGATTAATTTCAATCATAAAGTAATTAGTTTCTTACCTCTTTGTCATATCTTCGAACGAACCGCAACCTATTATTATTTGACAAATGGAACATCAGTTTATTATGTAGAGAGTACCGATAAAATTGGTGAATATCTTTTAGATGTAAAACCAAATTTTTTTGTTACCGTACCACGTGTTCTCGAAAAGGTCTACGATAATATTATGGCTAAAGGCAGGGAATTACCCGTCGCGAAAAAAGCAATTTTCGGCTGGGCTTTAAATCTTGCAAATCATTTTCATCCTCAGGGGAAAAATAGTTTGCTGTACAATTTAAGACTTGGTGTAGCACGTAAATTAGTTTTTTCAAAATGGAAAGAAGCCCTTGGGGGAAATATTATAGGAATTATGAGTGGTGCGGCTGCTCTTCAACCCCGTTTGTGCAGAATATTTAACGCTGCCGGAATTCCAATAGTTGAAGCATACGGACTTACAGAGACCTCACCCGGTATAACAAGTAATCGATTTGAAAAAGGGGGAAATTATATTGGGACTGTAGGTCCTACTTTACCGAACGTTGAAGTTAAAATAGGTGTAAACAATGAAATTCTTTGTAAAGGACCTAATGTTACAAAAGGATATTACAAAAGACCTGATTTTACTAAGGAAGCAATCGATGAAGAGGGATGGTTCCATACAGGCGATGTAGGTGAGTTGGTAGATGGAAAATTTCTAAAAATAACTGACAGAATTAAAGAAATATTTAAACTATCCGGTGGAAAATTTATTGCTCCGCAGCCAATCGAAAATAAGATGAAGGAATCATTATTCATCGAGCAGATAATGGTTATTGGTGAAAACAGGAATTTTACAGCAGCGCTGGTCATCCCAAATTTTAAATTCATAAAATATTGGGCAAAGAAGAAAGAGTTAAATCTCTTCACTAAAAAAGAAATTGTTAATTCGGCGGATGTTAAAAACAGGATATGGGAAGATGTTAGTCATTATAATGAACGATTTGGTAAAATACAGCAAATTAAAAAGTTTGCTTTAATTGAAGATGAGTGGTCTGTTGAAACTGGTGAACTTACACCAACATCAAAACTTAAAAGAAGAATAATTAGAGACAAATACCAGAATCTTTTTGAAAAGATTTACAGCGAATCGGAAACAAAACATTTTGTATAAAAATAGTTTTTCAATCAGGGAGTTATTTATTAATCAAAAAAACAACAAAAAATATGAAAAGAATAATTAAAGAAGTCGCGGTTTTGGGTTCGGGTGTAATGGGTTCACGAATCGCTGCCCACTTTGCAAACATTGGCTGCAAAGTGTATTTATTAGATATCGTACCGAAAGAGTTAACCGAAGAGGAACAGAAAAAGGGTTTAACTCTTGAGGATAAAGCAGTTAGAAACCGGATTGTTGATAAAAATCTTAAAGATATTCTAAAGGCAAAACCCGATTCACTTTACAGTAAGTCTTTTTCATCACGAATTGCAACCGGAAACTTTGATGACAACATGGATTGGCTTAAAAATGTTGATTGGACAATCGAGGTTGTAGTTGAGAATCTAGATATAAAGAAAATTGTATTTGAAAAAGTTGAGAAGTTTCGCAAGCCCGGTACATTAATTACAACAAATACATCCGGCATTCCAATTCATAAAATGCTTGAAGGAAGGAGTGAAGATTTTCAAAAGCACTTTTGCGGCGTGCACTTTTTCAATCCTCCGCGCTACCTGCAATTGATGGAGGTCATTCCATCACCTGAAACAGATCAAAGTGTTATCGATTTCTTAATGCATTATGGAGATCTGTTCCTCGGTAAGACCACGGTACTTTGCAAAGATACACCTGCATTCATCGCTAACAGGATTGGTGTTTTCAGCATAATGGCAGTTTTCAATTTGATGACTGAGATGAAACTAAAAATAAAGGAGATCGATTCATTAACCGGACCGCTTACAGGTAAACCAAAATCTGCTACATTCAGAACAGCTGACGTTGTAGGTTTGGATACTCTTGTAAAAGTTGCTGAAAATATTTACGAAGATTGTCCCAATGATGAAGCACGGAATTTATTTGAAATTCCTGATTATGTTAAAAAACTCGTAGAGAATAACTGGCTCGGCGATAAAACCGGACAGGGTTTTTATAAAAAATCCAGGGATGAAAAAGGCGAGCGGGTAATACTTGAACTAAATACAGAAACCTTTGAATATCTACCATCGGAGAAACCAAAGTTTGCATCGGTAGCTGCGGCAAAACAGATTGATGATTTACGTGAACGTCTTAAAGCACTTGTTCTTTCAAAAGATAAAGCAGGCGAATTTCTGAAGACACTTAATTTCATGATATTTCAATATTCTTCAAATCGAATTCCTGAAATATCTGATGAGATTTATAGGATTGATGACGCAATACGAGCTGGATTTGGTTGGGAACTCGGACCTTTTGAAACATGGGATGTAATTGGTTTAGAAAAGTCGGTAAAAAAAATGGAAGAAGAAAATCTTAAACCAGCGCAATGGGTTTACGATATGCTGGATAAAGGTTTCACTTCATTTTATAATATCGAAGATGGGAAAAAACAATTTTATGATATCACATCTCATTCATTTAAAGAAATTCCCGGTAAAAGTGATTTTTTAATTCTGGAAAACATTCGTTCGAAAAAACCTGTTTGGAAAAATGTTGGTGCAACTTTGCACGATATCGGTGACGGGGTTCTGAATCTTGAATTCCAAACTAAAATGAATTCAATCGGTTCTGAGATATTAGAGGCAATAAATAAATCAATAGAAATTGCTGAGAAAGATTTTAAAGGATTGATTATCGGAAACGATGGTCAGCATTTTTCAGCCGGTGCAAATCTGGCAATGATGTTTATGCTTGCAACCGAGCAGGAATACGATGAAATTGATATGGCAGTTCGGCAGTTTCAGAAAGCGACAATGCACATTCGGTATTCAAACATTCCGGTTGTGGTAGCACCTCACGCATTAGCTTTAGGCGGCGGCTGCGAGGTTTGTTTACATGCCGATAAAGTTGAAGCTTCTGCCGAAACATACATCGGTTTAGTTGAAGTTGGTGTTGGAATTATTCCTGCCGGCGGCGGCACGAAAGAAATGACACTCCGTGCTTCGGACAGTTATATTAAAAACGCTGTGGAAATGACAGAGCTGCAATGGCGGTTTTTAAACATTGCTATGGCAACTGTTTCTACCTCTGCACACGAAGCTTTTGATATGAATATTTTTATTAAAGGAAGAGATAATATTGTTGTTAATCCAAACCGTTTAATTGCTCAGGCAAAAAAATCTGTTATTGATATTGCAGACAGAGGATACTCTCAGCCGATTCCAAGAGAAGATATTAAAGTGCTGGGAAGATCAGCTTTATCTGTAATGCTTCTTGGAGCATATTCATTTCATGCCGGCAGATACATTTCCGATCACGATAAAAAGATCGTTGAAAAATTAGCTTATATAATGAGCGGCGGGGATCTTTCTGCAAGCACATTAGTTTCAGAACAGTATTTACTTGATCTCGAACGTGAAGCATTCTTAAGTCTTATTGGTGAAAAGAAAACTTTGGAAAGAATTCAAAGTATTCTAACAACCGGTAAACCATTACGCAATTAAGAAATAAAATTTGCTGTAGGTGCAAACTGTAGCTACAAGCTTCAGCTTGCGAAAAAATTGATAAGAGTAATAAAGAAATATTTTCAATAAAATTAAAAGAATAAAATTATGAAAGAAGCATATATAGTAACAGGTTATCGTACGGCTGTTGCGAAAGCTAAAAAAGGCGGATTTCGTTTTTACAGACCGGATGATTTAGCCGCTGACGTTATTAAACATTTGCTGAAATCTGTTCCCGAATTAGACCCGCACAGAGTTGATGATCTGATAGTTGGAAATGCATTCCCTGAAGCTGAACAAGGACTTCAGGTAGGCAGAATGATTGCATTAAATTGTTTACCGATGGAAGTTCCCGGTGTTACAGTAAACAGATTTTGTGCTTCGGGAATTGAGACCATTTCCATGGCAGTTGCACGTATTCGATCAGGTATGATGGATTGCGTTATTGCCGGAGGAATCGAATCAATGTCTATGGTTCCGATGACCGGCTGGAAACTTGCCCCGAATTATACAACTGCAAAAGATTTTCCCGGTTATTATATGGGAATGGGCTTAACTGCGGAAAAGGTTGTACAGGAATATAAAATTTCGCGTGAAGACCAGGATGAGTTTGCATATAACTCACACATGAAAGCGCTTAATGCACTGAAAGAAGGATTCTATAAAGATCAGATTGTGCCTGTTGAAGTTGAAGATGTTCATCTTGAAAATGGAAAGAGAAAAGTAAGTAAGTTTGTTGTAGATGTTGATGAAGGACCGCGTACCGATACTACAATTGAAGCTCTTTCAAAATTAAAACCGGTATTTGCCGAAGGTGGTACGGTTACAGCTGGAAACTCTTCACAAACTTCCGATGGTGCTGCATTTGTTTTGGTTATGTCTGAAGATATGGTGAAAGAACTTAATTTAAAACCAATAGCAAGATTAGTTTCTTATGCGTTAGCGGGAGTCGATCCTACATTAATGGGTATCGGTCCGATTGAAGCTGTTCCGAAAGCATTAAGAAAAGCAAATATGAAATTGGATGATATAGACCTGATTGAATTGAACGAAGCATTTGCATCACAATCTTTAGCTGTTATTCGTACACTCGGATTAAACCAGGAAGTTGTAAATGTTAACGGCGGTGCAATAGCATTAGGACACCCGCTTGGTTGTACAGGCGCAAAGCTATCAGTACAAATTCTTAACGAGTTAAAACGAAGAAATAAAAAATATGGAATGGTTACAGCTTGTGTCGGTGGTGGACAAGGTGTTGCCGGCATTTATGAATTGTTAAACTAAAAAATTGTAAAAAGAAATTCTATAATTAAAAATAAAGGCGGGTAAAATGTTAGAAGAAACAAAAACTGAAGTTGGATTAAAAGGCGGAGAATTCCTGATAAAAGATACTGATCCGCAAACAGTTTTCATTCCCGAAGAGTTGAATGAAGAACAAAGAATGATAGCAGAGGCGGCAAATGATTTTGTTGAAAAGGAAATCCTGCCCAAATTAGATGCCATCGATAAACAGGAAGAAGGATTAATGGTAGCGCTGTTGGATAAATCAGGCGAACTTGGCTTGCTTGGTGCTGCCGTTCCGGAAGAATATGGCGGACTCGGTGGAAGTTTTAATACAATTACCGCACTATTAATGGAGATGGGTGCAAGCTATTCATTCAGTGTTGCATTTGCTGCTCATACCGGAATTGGTATGCTTCCAATCCTTTATTACGGAACTGAAGAACAGAAGAAAAAATATCTTCCCAAATTAGCAAGCGGCGAGTTGAAATCAGCTTATTGCTTAACCGAACCCACATCCGGCTCCGATGCACTTTCTGCAAAAACAACCGCTGCATTAACAGATGATGGTAAGTTCTATATTCTTAACGGACAAAAGATGTGGATTACCAACGGTGGATTTGCAGATATCCTTATAACCTTTGCACAGGTAGATGGTGATAAATTTACCTGCTTTATTATTAATGCCGATTCGGAAGGATTTAACCGCGGTAAAGAAGAAAATAAATTGGGAATTAAAGGTTCATCCACACGTGCACTTTTTCTTGATAACGTAAAAGTTCCGGTTGAAAATATATTAGGTGAAATTGGTAAAGGACATTACATTGCTTTTAATATTCTTAACATCGGCAGGTTTAAATTATGTGCAATGACAACCGGCAGTGCGAAAAAAATTGCCACAATGAATATTGCTTATGCAAACGAAAGGGAACAATTTAATCAGCCGATATCAAATTTTGGTGCAATCAAATATAAATTAGCAGAACAGGCAGCAAGAATTTTTGTCGCGGAATCTGCAACATTTAGAGTGAGTGATATGATCTATAGTAAAATTCAGTATTTACAGGGAGAGGGAATGAAGTATGAAGAAGCAGCGCTTAAAGCTGCTGAAGAATACGCTATTGAATGTGCAATGCTTAAAGTATATGGTTCTGAAATGCTTGATTACGTTGTTGATGAAGCAGTGCAGGTACTTGGGGGCTATGGTTATTCAGAAGAATATCCTGCTGCAAGAGCGTACCGGGATGCAAGAATAAACAGAATATTTGAAGGAACTAATGAGATCAATCGCCTTTTAACATTTGATATGCTTGTTAAGCGTTCTATGAAAGGCAGAATTGATTTTATGGGAGCGGCTCTTGCTGTTCAAAAAGAATTAATGTCTATCCCGGAATTTGGTGAAGAATCAGATGAACTTCTCGCGGCTGAGTTAAAGGCAATTCAGAATGTTAAAAAGGCGATATTGATTATTGCAGGTGGTGCAGTTCAAAAGCTGATGGAAAACTTAAAGGATGAGCAAGAAATAATTATGAACATAACAGATATGATGATTGAAGTGTTTGCTTGTGAATCCGCATACTTAAGAACAATGAAACTCTCCGGTTTAAAAAGCGAAACTGAATTGCAGCCATATATCAATATGACCAGAGTTTATATAAGCGATGCAGTGGAAAGGATAAATCTTTACGGTAAACATGCAATAACTGCTTTTGCCGAAGGCGATGATTTGAAAATGCTGATGCTCGGATTAAAACGCTTTACAAAGCACGAACTTGTTAACACAACAAAGTTAAGAAGAGAAATTGCCGGTAAGCTGATTGAAGCTGATATGTATTGCTTTTAGTGTTTTATAGTGGTTGGAATTTATAGTTGAAGACTCTGGCAGGAAATGACTTTGGGAAATTGGACTTTGAGACTTTGAAATGATGAGTCTATAAGTCTATGGGAAGATGAGATTTTAAGTATTTTAATTTATAAATATTGGAGGAGATTATTTGAAGATGCGCGACCATCGTGAATTGGAGGTTTATAAACTGGCATTTAAATGTGCAATGGAAATTTTCGAGATCTCAAAATCTTTTCCTAAAGAAGAAATATATTCTTTAACCGATCAAATCAGAAGATCATCAAGATCAGTTTGCGCAAATATTGGGGAAGCATTTAGAAAAAGGAGATATCCAAAATCCTTCATTGCAAAATTAGTTGATTCTGAAGGCGAAAGTGCTTAAACACAAACCTGGCTTCAATTTTCTTTTGAATGTGAACATATCGAAAAAAATATAGCGAATCGTTTATCTGTAGAATACGATAATATAATTGGAAAACTGGTAACAATGGAAAATCAATCAGAAAACCGGACAGTATAAAAAATTGCAAACTCTCATCATCGCAACCACCCAAAGTCCCAAATGTCCTATAGTCCCTCATCAAACTCTGTTAACTGAAAAGTTCAGTACTGTAAAAATTACTTTTCTAATATAAGATTAACTTCTTTAATTATTCTGGTTTTTACCTCGTCCCAATTTACTTTTTCTAATAAGATTGGTTCAGGATCGTTTTCAGCATCGTCAAAAAAAGTTAAACATTTAAGAATATGAAATAAATTTTCGGTATCAAATTTTTGTTTATAAAAATCTAACATTTTAGAAAGGTTAAATATTCTAAGTAAAAAATAAATATCGAAAAAATCTTTTTTTGAGCCACGTCCTGCTATTGCAGATAATTACATCGGTATTAAATCGTCTAACTCTAACAGTTTGATTCCATCTATAATTTTAATTGGTTTAAGAAGTTTATACTTATAAGAGATAAACTCAACTTTAATATCGGTGTCTTTAAAATTAATAAAAGTACTTAAAGTGTTTGTAGTAGTAGTTGTTGATGAAATATTATACTTTTCAGTGAGATGTTTTTTTAATCTTTCGGCATCAAAATTTTTTTGTGAAAATAAATCCAAATCAATAGAAATTCTATGCCCTAAATGTAGTGCTGTTACTGTTCCCCCGACTAAAAAGAAATCTTTATATATTTGTTCGGTCATTAAATCTTTTAGTAATTCCAGTATGACCGGGTGTATTGCTTTATATTGTAACATCTGAATTTTTCTTTTGGTATATCAAAAATTAAACTTAAAAATGATAAAGTTTTTTTATCAAGATATCTTATTTGCAAAATTTCTTTTTTAATTCGTTCTATCCCGTATATTTTTTTTAGTTCAAACCAGTCCGGCAAATCACCTTTTAATAAGACACGTTCGATTATGAACCTGGTGTGCTTATCATAATCCAGCATATTGATATCAATATCCCAAAAGAGACTTTTATTTTTTAGCGGTTCATCTTTCATATTTTAAAGATACAATCTTTTTTTAAATTACGGATGACGTATCGCAAAACTCGTTGCATTTATAACGAATATAGATTAAGTTACTCTATGTTTATTACGTAAATCAAACCTTTAAGTATTAACAAACAAAAAATTATCAATAAGTTTAATAAGCCAGCATAGTTAGAAAATTACCCTGATTAAACCATAGGAAGTTATGTCACAACACTCTTACAACCATCCAATGTTAAGGGAAGATTCACTTAAAGATAAAGTAATTGTTATAACGGGCGGCGGTACAGGACTCGGCAAAGCGATGGGAAAATACTTTGTCGAACTTGGTGCCGATCTTATTATTGCAAGCAGAAAGATGGATGTACTTGAAGTAACTGCAAAAGAATTATCAGAAAGTTGTGATGGAAATGTCCTGCCTGTTCAATGTGATGTAACTGATTATAGTTCGGTAGAAAATTTGTTAAAAACATCCATTGATAAATTTGGTAGAGTTGATGTGCTTTTGAATAATGCTGCGGGAAATTTTATAAGTCCAACCGAACGTCTTTCCCATCGTGCTTTTGATGTAATTATAAATATTGTGTTGAAAGGAACTTACAACTGCACACTTGCATTCGGGAAGCATTGGATTAAAGAAAAACAGAAAGCAACTGTTTTAAATATTGTTACCACGTATGCTTTTACAGGTTCTGCTTACGTGGTTCCATCCGCCGCAGCAAAAGCCGGGGTGTTGGCATTAACCCGCTCGCTTGCAGTTGAGTGGGCAAAATATAGAATAAGATTTAACGCAATTGCACCTGGACCATTTCCCACAAAAGGTGCCTGGGATAGATTACTCCCTGGAAATATGAAAGATAAATTCGATCTTGCAAAAAAAGTTCCATTAAAAAGAGTTGGTGAACACCAGGAACTTGCAAACTTAGCGGCTTACCTGGTTTCTGATTTTTCTGCATACATAAATGGTGAAGTTATCACTATCGATGGCGGTGAATGGTTAAAGGGTGCAGGACAGTTTAACATGCTTGAAATGGTTCCGCAGGAAATGTGGGATGAAATTGAAAAGATGGTAAAGAAAGCAAAAGGAAGTTGACGCAAGCATCTTTCATTCAGAATGAAACTAGTTTTTGCAATGGAAAACATAAAAAAATAAGATGTACAATATGTTAAAAAGATTCCTGCTGAATGACAATTAAAGTTATCTTTGTTTTAAATCATTCTATAAATAATAAACATCCACAGAAAATTATAAATCGTAATTAAAGAATAATCAATTAATCTTTGCAGATAACTAAAAACATATCAGATTTTCATCACATCTATAAAGTAAAAGTAAAATTTAACGAAGTTGATATGCTGCATATTGTGAACAATGCTGTTTACTTCACTTATTTTGAACAGGCGAGAATCCAATATGCAAAGGATGCGGGATTATTGCCTGATGATAATATCTTTTCCGAAGAGAGTTTGTATTATATGGTTCATAACGAAATAAATTATCTTAAACCCGCTTTTTTTGATGATGATCTTAATATTTATACAAGAATATCCTATATTAAACATTCAAGTTTCGGATTTGAACATATTGTTGAAAATTCGAAATCCAAAAAAATAATTGCTGAAGGTGGCGGAGTTTCAGTTCATGTTAATCCTGTTTCGAAAAAATCTTCTCCAATATCAGATGAGGTTATAGAGAAAGTAAAAACATTTGAACCTTCAGTAAAGATATTAAGACCATAAATATTAATTAATAAGTTCAGATGTTTTTATGCGAAAAATAGTTCTGGATATCGAAACCTGTGCATATCCTTTTGAATCACTCTCCGAAAGCCAGCAGGAATATCTGTTGCGCTACGCCGAAAAGGAAACTGATCCTGGTAAAAAACAGGAACAAACTGATCAGGCGATCCGTTATACAAGTTTATATCCGTTAACAGCAAAGTGTATTGCGATCGGTATTTATGATATAGATAAAAGTAAATCCTTTGTTTATTATGAAAGTGATAAGTCTGAGGAATGGTCTTCTGAAGATGAGCAAGTTCATTATAAAGGATTAACCGAACCGGAGATGTTAAAATCATTTTGGAAAATTGTAAAGGTAACCGATCAGGTTGTAACTTTTAACGGAAGAAATTTTGATATACCCTTTTTGATGATACGCTCTGCAATGTTGAAAGTAAAGCCGAGTAAAAATCTGATTAAGAGCAGGTACGATAAAAAATTTCACATTGATCTTCTTGAACAATTCACCTTTTATGGATTAACAAGAAAATTCAATCTGGATTTTTACTGTAACGCATTTGGTATTGAATCACCAAAAACAAAGGAAATATCCGGAATGGAAGTAAGAAACCTGTACGAAGCAGGTCGATTAAAAGACATCGCTACTTACTGTTCAAGAGATATTTATGCTACTTACCAGCTTTATAAAATTTGGGAGGAATATTTAAACTAAGTTGAACCCACCCTAAATCCCTCCCTTTCAAAAAGGGAGGGACTTTTAAAATCTCCCTTTCTTGAAGGGGAGAATATAAGAGGGGTTCTTAGTGCAATTAGTATTTTTAATATTAATGGGTTTTTAATTTATAACTATGACTCAACTATTCAACCGAAAGACTGAACTAGAAAAAAGAAGACTACTGAGAAAAAACACAACGGAGGCGGAAAAACGAGTATGGATGTATTTAAGGAAAAGACAGATTTGTAATGAAAGATTTTTGAGGCAGTTTAGTATAAAACAGTTTGTTCTCGATTTTTATTGTCCGCGGTTAAGACTTGCTGTTGAAATAGATGGTCGTTATCACTTTGCTGATGAAGATGTAATTCAATATGATTTAGATAGACAAGAGTATATTGAATCACTTGGAATTGAGTTTTTAAGATTTATGAATGATCAGGTGTTTGAAGATTTGGAGGGTGTAATGATAATGACAGAGGTAAAGGTTAAGGAGATGCAGTTATCAAACCCACATTAAATCCCTTCCTTTCTTAAAGGGAGGGACTTTTAAATTCTCCACTTCTTGGAAGGGGAGAATACAAGAGGATTTCTTTACGTAATGAATGTTGCCTCTTTAATTTTATAATTTTATCACTCGTCTTGGTTTATTGTCTTTTTCTTCTTTTTAGAATTAAAGACCAAATAGTGCTATCTGTAATTAAGTTCACTTTACCTTCCTTTGCTTTTTATAGTTATATTTTTCATCGTATTTAATCTTACCAAATACCTCACGAATCATCATCTGTTTGCGTTTGAATATATACTCCTGCAAAGCTTCGTTTACTGCTGCTTTTTTTTATGCTTACCGATTTTTACAGCATCTTTTATTAGTTTATCGTCTATGTCTAAATTGGTTGGTATATTCTTCTCCTTTCACACAATTTTTTACACATTTGCTTACGCATAAAGTATATATCTCCACTAATTATTGCAATGCCTGCAATCCCCTTTGCGAGAGAGTTGGGGAGTGGACTCCAAATCTATTATATTTCACATCTTAAAAATCACAATTTAGCTATAAATCAATTTTTGATGAAAGAACCGGAAGTAATTTCACGCTATAAATTTTAAACCGTTATAAACATATTTATAAATTTTGTAACTCTTATATTTGTATAAACAAGTGGAAGACAAATGTTATCCGGAAAATTAAAAGAAGAAATAAAGAAGAGACTTACCTCAAAGTTTGATCTTGAAAAGATTATTCTTTTCGGTTCGCAGGCAAAGGGCACGGAAAATAAAACAAGTGATATTGATTTGCTTTTAATCGGCAAGGTAAAGTATAACAGGTATAAAATGATGACCGATGTTTTACGCTCATTAGGAAGGATGGAATTTGCTTTTGATGTAATAATCCTGACATCGGATGAATTTGAAAAGCATAAAAATATTCCTGGAACAGTTGCCAGGTATGCATTTAAAGATGGTAAAATTCTTTATGAAAGATAAATACAACGAAGTAATAAGAATTGTAAATCAATGGATTGATATAGCCGAAGAAGATTTAAAGTTCGCTAAGCATGGTTTATCAATTTCCTCAGGTGTCTCATATCGTATTATTACATTTCATTCACAGCAATGTGTAGAAAAATATTTAAAAGCCTTTTTATTATTTCACGGTATTGATTTCCCACACACTCATAATATCACCACTCTTCTTGATTTATGTAGTGAAATAGATAAATCGTTTGAGAGATTAAGGAAAGCTGAAATACTGACAAGTTATGCAACTGCAAGTAGATACCCTGGCGAATATGGCAAACTAAGGAAATCGGAGGCTCTAAGCTCTATTAAACTTTCCGAAATGGTTAGACTATATGTTAGAAATAAATTTATCGAAGACGGATTGAAGTTGAAAAAAACCTGATTCTTAGTATTCAAAATTCATATTTCTCTTTTCACATTAAAGATTTTAGAATTTATTTATGAAAGAACCCAAAGTTAATCTCAAACTTGCATTAGAACACGGATTAAACGAAGAAGAATACGAAAGAATATTAAAAATTTTAGGCAGAACGCCCACTTATACTGAACTGGGCATTTTTAGTGTAATGTGGAGTGAGCATTGCAGTTATAAAAATTCAATTGCTCAATTAAAAACATTACCGAGAGAAGGCAGCAGATTATTAGTAGGAGCAGGAGAGGAAAATGCAGGATTAGTTGATATCGGTGATAATCTTGCAGTTGCATTTAAAATTGAAAGTCACAATCACCCATCTGCAGTTGAGCCTTACCAAGGTGCGGCAACCGGTGTTGGGGGAATAATGCGTGATATCTTTACTATGGGTGCCCGTCCAATCGCTTCTCTCAATTCATTACGATTTGGTTCACTAAACAATGCAAGAACTAGATATTTATTTGCAGGGGTAGTAAAAGGCATTGGTGATTACGGAAACAGTTTTGGTGTGCCTACAGTTGCAGGCGAGGTTTACTTTGATGAATCGTACCAGGGTAATCCTGTTGTAAACGCAATGGCTGTTGGTATTGTGAAAAAGAAGCAGTATGCGAGTGCAATTGCCAAAGGCGAAGGAAATCCTGTTATGATTGTTGGTTCATCAACGGGAAGAGACGGAATACACGGCGCTACATTTGCTTCGGAAGAACTTTCAGAAAAATCTGAAGCTAAACGAGCCTCGGTTCAGGTTGGAGATCCATTTACGGAAAAACTTTTATTAGAAGCATCATTAGAAATAATTAAAAATGGCTGGTTAATCGGAATACAAGATATGGGTGCAGCCGGAATTTCCTGTTCAACTGCTGAGATGAGTGAAAAGGGAAACTCCGGGATGAAAATTAATCTTAATAAAGTTCCACTTCGTGAAGATGGAATGAGTGCCTATGAAATTATGCTTTCTGAAAGCCAGGAAAGGATGCTTTGTGTTGTTAAAAATGGTTATGAAGACCGCGTAAAAAAAGTTTTTGAAAAATGGGATCTTAATTGCGAAATTATTGGTGAAGTAACTAAGAATGGAAAACTTGAAGTAGAATATGATGGAGAAATGAAAGCAGTTCTTCCTCCCTTTGATCTTGTTCTTGGCGGAGGTGCACCTGTTTATACGAGAGAACAAAAAGAACCTTCGTATTTAAAAGAAACAAGAGCGTTTGATTTTTCTTCACTTTCCAAACCTGAAAATATTCAGGAAATATTTCTAAAAGTTTTTTCATCACCAAACATCGTATCTAAAAAATGGGTCTATGAGCAATACGATACTATGGTAAGGACAAACACTATTGTGGGTCCCGGATGTGATGCAGCAGTTGTATTGATAAAAGGAACCAATAAAGCGCTTGCGATGAAAACCGATTGCAATGCACGTTATGTCTATCTCAATCCAAAAGAGGGAGCAAAGATAGCGGTTGCCGAATCTGCACGAAATATTGTTTGCTCCGGTGGAGTGCCACTTGCTATAACTAATTGTTTGAACTTCGGCAATCCATACAATCCGGAAGTTTACTGGCAGTTTGCACAAGCTATTAAAGGCATGGGAGAAGCATGCAGGTTTTTTGATACACCCGTTACCGGCGGCAATGTAAGTTTTTACAACGAATCTCCTGATACTGCAGTGTATCCAACTCCAACGATAGGTATGGTTGGCTTGATTGAAAAATTAGAAAATATTACCACATCTTATTTTAAAGATGATGATGATCTTATCTATTTATTGGGTGAAGATAATGAAGAGCTTGGCGGCAGTGAATATTTAAAAGTTATTCATAATAAAGTTACAGGCGAATCACCTCAGCTTGATCTGCCAACTGAAAAATTATTACACAATTCTTTACTATCATTAATTAAAAATGATCTTGTTAAATCGGCACATGATGTATCAGAAGGGGGGATTACTTGTTGTTTAGCCGAATGCTGTATTATAAATCATGAAAAATTAATTGGTGCAGAGGTAACTGTTCCTGTAAAATCGAGAGAGGACTTTACCTTATTTTCTGAAAGTCAATCAAGAATTATCGTGTCAATCAGTAAAGATAATAAGCGGGAATTTGAATCATTACTGGTAAAGTATAAACAACCGTATACTTATCTTGGAAAGACCGGCGGAGGCAGGTTGAATATAAACGATAAGATTGATTTGGAACTAAGAATATTAGCTGAATTATATTTTAACACAATTCCAATCATTATGAATAGTGAAGAATAAGATTCTAAATAAAATAAGGTCGTCTAAAACGTATTCACTGTTCAGGAAAATACGTTTTTCTCTTCATTTAAAACCATCGTGGCATAAATTTAAATCTTTTTTCTTCCATTACTTCGGCGGGTTATATGATCGGGTTGACCGTCATCATGTTTTTCTTCTATCAGGTGGTTTAGCATTTTCTCTTTTTGTTTGTATTATCCCATTTACACTTATCATCTTCTGGCTGCTTGGCAAGTTCTTAAACTCTACCGAAGTTGAATTGCAAATCGTTACCCTTATCGATACATTAATTCCCTATGAAACTTATGCAAATTTTGCGAAGGATATAATATTTGCCAGAGTTCATGAGGTAGTAGAATTTAGAAATCTTGCCGGGTTTATCGGTATCGTAGGATTGTTTTTTGCTGCGAGCGGTTTTGCCAGCAGTCTCAGAACGGTCCTTAATAAAGTATTCGGAACCGATATTGACATGAACATATTTCTCGGTAAGCTAAGAGATTTTGTAGTAATTCTTATCGTAGTGCTTGCCTTTTTTATAACAACTATGTTATTGCCATTATTAGATTTTTTAAGTTCATTTGCTCAGTCAACACCGTACTTACAATTTTTTAACCAGCCATTATTTCACAGTGTAATTTCAGCATCGATCTCATTTGTACTTATGTACATAATTTTTTCGTTGATGTATAAATTTATGCCGATTGTAAAAATCCGTAAACGATCTGTTTTAATCGGAGCTTTGTGGGCTGCATTTATGTGGGTTGGTGCAAAGGTGCTGTTCGGAATGTATTTAGCAAATTTCAAAACATTTAGCAGGATTTACGGTGCTTATGCATTAGGTATTGTTGTGGCGTTTTGGATTTATTACACTGCCGTTGTTTTTATTATCGGGGCTGAGATAGGAAAGTTGTTCGATGAGCGGCTTGATAAAAAACATAAATCTACGGAATGGCTTGATATAACCGAAATTACCCGGTGATCGGGCGGTTTTAATTATGCTATTACCAATTATAATTTCTTTTAGCAAGTTTTCATTTCAAACTTACTGAACTGTAAAACAATTAAATTTTTTTGAATTTCGAAAATTTTAGACCAATATAACCTATAAAGCAACTTAGTTTTGTAAACACGCGTTTATTTTTATCAAATTATAAACTGCATATCCAATCACAAATTGATACAAGTTGTTCATCAACTGTTAAGTTTGCTGCATTTGTTAAAGTTTTTGACTCAAGTTGGGCATAAATTTCTCGTGCCATACTTTTTTCAATTGCAGCACCGATAAAAAATGTATGTGGGTTAAGTTTATGTTCAACAAAAGCTGATCGAATCCTATCTAAAGCTGTATTTGCGGTTTTCCAATGTTCATCTGCTCCAGCGGGATCAATTCCGCCCTTCAATTCTCCAAGCGCAATATATTTGGCTGGTGTTTTATGAATTGATGAACCATTGTCATTGTTGAATTCTGAAAATTCTCCATCGAATAAGCATAGATCAACATTTTTTGAAATGAATGGTGGGGTGAGATTTAGGAGGAGGGTTCTATTATTCTTTTTTATTTGCCAATACAATCCTTTTGTGTTTTCTTCAATCGTAGTATCAGTATGAATTCCATCTATCCAAGTCTTTGATTGTTTATGGAGATATTTGAATTTTATACCTTTTAGCGAAAGAGATGATATTAAACTACGAATTAATTTCTTCTCACCAAGACTACCAGCAAGATTACGCATATACCACCCAGTGCATCGCCCTTCGTTAGTAGAAACCTGTATACGAGCTCATATCAACGAAATCTTTTCCAGCGGGTTCTAAAAACTTTTCTATTAAGTCCGAAATTGCTTCTTTTTTATCATTATCTGTCAAATGACCGAGTGCTTTTTCACTTAAACTAGATGCGGTTAACAAAGATGGATAAATGTCTGTAAGGCGCAATAAGTCTTTTGGCTTTTTTGCCTTGGCGGCAAGTATTTTTAAACTTTTTGCTTCTTCAATAAATGGAGTTCCTTTAATATTCTTTTCAAAAGCAATCGCAATAAATCCTTTCCTAGTAGCTTGTTGAGTTGTTACTAAATCTTCCCATTTTTCAATATGTTCATTATACGGCATACTATTTCTCCCAGATGTAGACGCATTTGCGGAGTTCTGAACGACCGTGTAATCCCATTTGTTGACTACTGTTACCCTTACCGACTGGTAAAGTCCATATTTTGTTTATTTTAAATCCTATTATTTTTGCGAAATCAGATAATATAAGATCAACAGGAATTTCCTCTCCACCGTATCGTACGTTGTCATTCACCATTACAACTATTCCACTATATTTTAATAGACGATAAAGTTCATAAATAATAAAAAGCATTTCATAAAAATAATTCTTTACCATTCTTGGAATGTTTGAATTATTTAGCTTGCCTAATTTATTTAATTTGGAAAGAACATCATTGATTTCGGACATTGCTGGATGTGAAAAGTATAATGAATTGATGAAATCAAAATCAGAAGACCTGTTTAATACCGCATAAAGATTTTTCAAGTAATCCAATTTCTCTTTATTCTCGACAGTGCAAGTCAACATTGTTTGGCGAAGTTTTTTAACATCTTCGTCATTGTTATTTAGAAATATTAACTCTAAAGCGTATGTTCGAGTATAATCATATCGATTGCAATACGGTGGTGAAGTCATAACAAAATCAAATGTATTCTCTTCCAAGGAAGGCAAGACTTCAAGTGAAGAACCTTTTAAAATATTGGGGTCGTATAAAGCAGCATTATTTTTCACTGTAGCAAACAGTTCATAATTTTGAGTTGGAGAAAGATCATCAATAATTTCTTCTATCTTTTCTTTTACGATTTTAACAAAATCATATATCTCACCCTTGTTAAATTCTGTACTCCCATAAGATCGGTTTGCACGTGAATCCCAACGTAAATATTGACCATCTTTTCTTGTAAAACTAATTTCTTCCAAAATGGAAAAAGCAGCAAATTCTAGAAGAAACCTAGTAGCATCATTCTTTACTTTTTTACAAGTAGTTAAGTAGCGATTTAGATTATTTTCATTTTCGTCAGGGAATGCACCCCGTGTAATAGAAATGTGTTGAATAATAGTACCAACTTCCGAAGTACTATTAAATACTTCCCAGAAAGTAATAACTTCCTTCTTAAATTCATTAATAGAAATTTTTTCAGCAGTTAATCTTGCTTGTATATTATAAATACCAATCGGAAGAAGCTCCACACCAGTAGATTTCCAGCCTTTTTCTCTTGCTGAAAATAAGGTCGCCCCCGATCCAGCAAATGGGTCTAAAATATTCCCTTTAGATGGATGATATTTTTCGATAAAATAATCGATTAGTTTTCTAGAAAAACCTTCTTTGTACTTGAACCATCTATAGAACGGTTCTTTTTTATTTGCTTGAAAACTGACTAAGGTTCTATTCAAATTATATTCAGTTTCAATTAGATCTTTGTATATGTCGAAGAGTTTTTCTCTTTCGTTTGGGAAAAGTTTATTTTTGCTAACATAACTTACACTTGATTCAGACATTTCAAATCCTATAATATTCTTATCTTTTCTATAAATTTAACATAATTTTGACTAAAGAACTGAAATAGATTTCAAAAAAATATCAAACAGTATAACGGCGTGGCTTTTCACCCGTGTCCGCCCAGCTTGCCCGCCATAGTTCGCAGAACGATGGAGGGCCTTAGTCCAGCACTTGATTTTCTCTCGTCCGGCAACCGCTGGATTCGAGATGAGCACTTTATAACGTTAGTGGGCGTTGGGCTTGTTGGCGACCCTGCTGAAGTATGGCCCTAAACTAAGCAGTATCTGTGAGGCAGTTTATTCGGACACGGCACGCCTTCAGCGGCTGAACATGGGATAACAGTGCTCATTTGGGTCAAGATCCCAGCGTGCACCATACTTCTTCCGAATCTCTTCCTGGTTGCCAATTGCCTTTAGCGTTCCCATGCCAATGGATGGATCGAGCACCTGAAGTTCACCCCGCGCGGCTGCCAACACGTCCCCGTTATTGCTTTCGATGAGCACTTCGTAAGTCTTCTCATTCACGCGTTTTACGACGACTAGGCCCACGCCGATGTTTTGACCTTGAAGATCAGCCGGATCGATAATTACGCTATAGAGCATCGTCGTGCCGGGCTCCACGAAATAGAGCGAGCGACGCCCCAACTTCTTGCTAAAAACCTCACGTTTGTGCCAGTTCATTGGATCTAAAGTGACAGCTTCGATGTCGATCGGGAGATCCGGTTCGTTCATCAACACCGGTATATTAATTACTTTACGTGATCCAACACACGCCACGCCAATGCCGTCCAACGAGAGGGGGAGACCGTGGAATACATTGGGGATATCCGCCGGTGAAGTGGGTGGCAGGCTAAAATCGTGTGCCGGAGGCAACTCGTAACGACCTGGCTCATCATCCTGAGCGTGCAACGCTACCTTTGACATTCCGAGGAAAGCTAGGAAAGTAATCAGAGAGATTGTTAGTCGCATGGCATAAACTCCTTTGTTTTATTTTTTAATGTTTTAAGTAGCAAGATTTTCTCAATTTATTTTGTACTAAAATGTTACAAGTAAAATTTTGATGAAGCTTATTTTGTTAATATTTATTATGACTCGACGAATAGTAATTTTGTTACACTCGGTTACATTTTTTATGAGGCAATTCGCCAATATAAATTCGTTATGTTACAATCATTCCAGAGGTGTTTTCATCTTTTCATTTGTAACTTAGCTTATTTCTCTTTTAATCTCAATTTATTCAGCAGCAAATTATAATCTTCGGTACGGTTCATATTAAAATATAAGTCTTCATTATAAAACGGCAGGGATTCTGCGGAAATAATTTCAGCACCAAGTAAATCAATTAAACTTAACACATTGCATTTTCTCTTTTTCTGAACTGCATCTCTGTTTTCATTATTTACCACTTCTTTTAATATATTTTCAGAAGGGGAAAGGCATTCTTTGGAATACTTGCCTGCTAATTGTTGAATAAATCCATCTGCTTTTGCAACGGTTATTAATTTATCGGTTTTATATTCCATCAAATAATTTATCATTTCCTTTGTCATTAAAGGCAGATCGCAGGAGATAATAAAATTTATATTTGTTTTGGAATGTTTAAGTCCTGAGTGAATCCCTGCTAAAGGACCTCTGTGTCTGAAGACGTCTTCATAAGTTGGAAGACCGAGAAATTTATAATCATCGGGTTCGTTTGTTATAAGAATTACCTCCGGGAATAGAGACAACATTAAATCAACTACACCCTCTATTATTGTTGTCCCTCCAATTTTCATTAAAGATTTATTTTGACCCATTCGGCTGCTCTTGCCGCCTGAGAGAATTATTCCCGTTACATCCTTATGCATTTAACAATCTCTCCTTTTTTTGGTGATAGTTTTTCTTCTTCGATTACAATCAAACAGTTCGATGAGCTGAATCCAACAAGATTACCTGATGATTGAGATTTTTTAGAAGTTACTAAATACTTGCCACCATTATCTTTCTGGATGTTTCCACGAATGAAATGTCTTTTCTTATCATTCTTACGAATATCATTTTCCAGCTTTGCGGAAATACATTCTGTTTCTGCAAGACCATATTTGGTGATAATATTCGGACGAATGTAAACATCAAAATTTACCATACACGAAACAGGATTACCGGGCAGACCAAAAACTAAAATTGATTTACCGTTGTTTTCATACTTACCAAGGAAAGCAGGTTTGCCAGGCTTGATATTTGCACGCCAGAATATTTCTTTTACACCTAATTCGGCAAATACATCTTTTAGATAATCAAACTTACCGACAGAAACACCGCCGGTTGTAATTAAAATATTAATATCAGAGTTCAGGATGTCTTTAATTTTCCGGGTAAGTGTTTCTCTATCATCAGTAATGAAACTAAGGTTAACGGAAGTTTGCCATAATTCTTCAATAGCAGAGCAAAGTCCATACGTATTTGAAATACGGATCTTATCACCGGAGGGCTTTTCATTTACATCAATCAGTTCATCGCCTGTTGCAAGAACGGCAAACTTTAATTTTGAATAGACTTTCAACCTGCTTTTACCGCATGAAGCTGCCGCAGCAATGTTTCGCGGATTTAATTGTAAACTTTTACCTAATATCAATTCACCTTCATTAACATCGCTTCCTTGTTTGCGAATGTTCATTCCTCTTTTAAACTTTACACCTTCACTTAAAGAAACTTTATCTTTACTCATAACATAATTCTCAAGAGGAATTACAGTATCACAAAAATCTGGCACTTTTGCACCTGTCATTATTGTTACAGCCGAGGTGTCAACAATATTTAATTCAGAATAATTCCCCGCAGAAATCTCTCCAATAATATTCCATTCTTTAATTGGGTCATTGAATTTTATTGCTATTCCATCAACAGCGGAATTATTAAAGGACGGGAGATTTACATCAGCATAAACATCTTCAGCAAGGGTTCTGTTAAGTGCGGTTTCAAGTTCTGCTTCTTCAATTTTCAGATCAAGATTATCAAACTCTTTATCAATTAATTCACGTGCTTGTAAATAGCTAAGCATTTATTTTAATCCGGATTTATTTGTCTCACGCAGAGTAATTGCCACTCTTCCCCCCGGTTTTAGAGAGAAGATGAATGTTATTAATCTTAATTGATTTATCAATTGATTTGCACATATCATAAATTGTAATGGCAGCAATATTTACAGCGGTAAGTGCTTCCATTTCAACTCCTGTAACAGAATTTGTTTTTGCAAAAGAATAAATTTCAATTGTGTTTGATTCCTCATTCAATTCAAAATTCAGATCAATTTTTGAAATGAAAATATTATGACAAAGCGGAATAAGTTCCGATGTTTTTTTTGCTGCCTGAATACCGGCAATTTTCGCAACCGTTAATACATCACCTTTGGCTACTTCATTCAATTTAATTTTGCTGAAAACCTTTTCTGAAACATTAACCTCTGCGTAAGCTTCTGCGGTTCTTTCGGTGATATTCTTTTCGCTAACATCAACCATTGCTGCTTTACCATTTTTATCGATGTGAGAAAAATCTTTCATCATCCGCCTATTGTTAACATATTGTTCTGTTCCAGTTTTGCCAATTCTTCCGGTTCGGGATGTTTCTCCCATTTATATTTAATTGCGCTATGTACAAGTTCAATTATTTCTGTTTCAGAGTAATTGTTTCTTAAAAGAGTTTTAAAATTGATCTCCTCTTTACCAGTTGAGAATAGACACACTCTCATTTTTCCATCTGCAGATATACGCAAACGGCTGCAGGTGTTGCAAAAATGCTCGGACATTGAAGTAACAAAACTTACTTTTCCTTTAAACCCGGAGATTGAAAAATCTTTTGCAACGTCGCTAACATCAGAATAAAGAGGATTCAGAATATATTCTGATTCAATAATATCTTTCATCTCTTTATAGCTAATAAATCCATCGCGCTGCCATTGATTATTACCGAACGGCATAAATTCGATAAAGCGAATATTGAGATTACGGTCTTTTACAAATTCTACAAAATCAAGTATTTCATTATCGTTTATATTTCGTATCACTACCACGTTTATCTTTACAGGATTGAATCCCGCCGCTTCAGATTCATTTATGGCATCAAGTACATCTTGTAAGTTATCCCTGCCTGTTATTTTTAAGAATTTTTCCCGTTGCAAAGAATCAAGACTTATATTTAACTTTTCTATCCCGGAATTCTTTAGCCGGAGTGCATTCCCTTTTAATAAAGTTCCATTTGTAGTAATTCCAAATTGAATATCAAACTCATCCTTAATTTTCTTTACTTTTTCAAAAAGATCAAAAACACCCCTGCGTACAAGCGGCTCTCCGCCTGTGAATCTAATTTTTTTAAATTGCAAAGAGCCAGCAAAAATGCGGATGATCTTCAAGATTTCTTCGTAGGATAAAATTTTATCGTTGTTAAAACCAAAATGAATGTGATGATCAGGGTTACAATAAATACAGTTAAGATTGCACTTATCGGTTAATGATATGCGAAGATAATCATGGACCCTGTTAAAATTGTCTATTAGTTTCATCTGTTTATATTTTCTTGTTTTGGTCATATGGAACTCGTCCCGACCTGCCTACCGGACAGGCAGGTTCATCGGGACTCGTTTCATCATAATTAATTATAAAATAATAACGGCTAATATTCCGGCAATTATAACTACAAATGCAGGATGGAGTTTGAATAAAATTATAAGTGCAGCACCAATCAGAATGAAGATCAGACTTCTTGCATCTGCAAAATTTTTAACGGCATATTGATACATTATTGCGACTATCATTCCAACTATTGCAAATTTAACTCCGGTAAATATCTTTGTTACTATTTCATTCTTTTCATATTGAGTATAGAAATAAGCGGCAATCATAATTATTGTAGCAGGCATAATAAAATTACCTAAATTTGCCACCAACGCTCCCGGAATTCCGGCAACTTTGTAACCGGTATAGGTGGCAAACTTAATAGAAATAGCACCGGGGAAAACTTCAACCATTCCTAAAACTTTTAAGAATTCATCCTGTGTAAGCCAGCTATGATTTTGGACTACTTCCCTTTCAATTAATGGGATTAAAGAGTAAGCTCCGCCAAATGAAAACGAACCGACTTTAATAAATGATAGCAGTAATTCAAATAGCTGGATCATTTATTTATCCTCAATTATATCATCAATCCACGATAATGCAGCCATCATTGAAGGCAATCCGACAGTAGGTAATGAAAGTAAGGCTACCTGGTGCATTTCTTCCTTCGTTGCTCCTTCTCTAATTGCCTTCCTTACGTGTGAATGAACAGCACCTTCCAGACGTGCGCCGGTTGAAATTGCCAGTTTTATTAAAGCTCTTGTTTTGTCATCCAATGGTCCTGCTTTATGCACAGCATCACCCATTGATTCATACGCAGATGCTGCATCAGGATAATCTTCTTTGAACTTCGTATATCTTTTTGGTATCTGGTTCATTGCTCTGCTCCTTTTTAGTTATAAAAAAAACCCCGCATTGCATACAGGGTTGATTGAAATTTAATAAAGAAAATTTCAAATTTTTCTCCTTTGCAAGCGGTCCGTTTGAAACGGACTGGCAGGCTAACTCATTTCTAAATCAACCCTATCGGTTACCGCTCGTATCAATTTGAAGACTTAGAGAATCGGTAACTCGGAGATAGTAATTATATTATTAATTCAAATATTTTTTTGGATAGAACTCCGGTTATATTATATTAAATAAATTTTCGGGCTTTTCTTTTAATTTTAAAAAACTCTATATAAATGACCAATGCAAAATATAGGTTATTAATGAATATAATTTACAAATATTATAATAATTCTAAATAGTTTCCATTTCCTCAAATTCTTCTTTGGATATGAGTTTCATCACTAACGGAAAAAATGTTAATCGCTTATATTAAGAATCCTTCTAAAATCGATCCTAATAATCCGTCTATTCCTAAACCGGGATTAAGACCTAACGAGGTTAAAAACAGTTGCTGAATATATTCTTTCGAAAGTGAAAGAAAACAGCGGGCTGTAAATATTTATTCCAATTTATTTGTTTTAAATTCAATTAGATATTTTATCATCTCCGGGGCTATAAATGGAATGTTGCAGGAGATAATAAATTTTAATTCGGCTGAAGAATGAACTAACTCTGAGTGAATTTCAGCCGCAACGAATCGTTAGCCCGAAACAACTGATTTTAATCTTTTGACTAAATACTTATTCAGACTTTCACCCTCATTTAACGCTTTAAGAGCAAGAGCTTGATGTAATTCTGGACCCGTACGTAAGACAAATTTTCCAGAATACTTCTTATGAGTAGGATGCGGTAATGGACGTTTGTCTTTTTTATAAGTTTCGATCCACTTATTAAGAATTTTAGAAAGTTCTTGATAAACTTTCAATTCATCATTACCATGACAGCATTTGCCAATCCATCCTGGAATTGACCCAACATAACAATTATCTTCCGCTGACCATTCTACTATTTTTAAATATTTGTCTTTCTCTCTCATTTTGTTACTTCCTGAATTTTTTGTTTAATTATTTTTTCCTGATAATGTTTGGCATCATCTCCAAGTTTTCCTGAAATCGTTAGAACCACACCAGATGGATGTATATAATTTCTATGACTTCCTTTACCACCACGATTGATAAAGCCAGCTTTTTCTAAATCTTTGATCAATTCTCTTATTTTTCTTGGCATATTGAATGATACTAAAATGATACTACGAAATCAATAGGGCAGTTGAAAATTATGAAGCAATCTTCGGGCTAACTTTAAAGAATTTTATCAGACATAACAGAATGGTCTGGGAATGAGCAGAAAATAATTTCACTTTATTACATTTACATATTCAATTCGTTTCCAAAGAAATTATATTTATGAAGTATCCATCTCTTCAAATTCTTCTTTCGATATGAGTTTCATCGCAAGAGGGAAGAGTGTTTCATCTTCCCTGAATATATGAAGCCTCATTGTATCCACGATAGCTTTTCCCTGATCAAAAGCAAGTTCAAAAATAATTTCACGGGATTTGTTATCCTCTATTCTTGATCCCAATCCTAAAAAGTTCAAACACAATGCACCAAGCTGAGCAACTTTAATGTGTTCATCTTCCATAATATCAATTGCTGTTCTGGGATTATCTGCAGTACTGTGTTCACCTGATTCCAATAATCTTTTGTGCAGAAGTGGAAATAATTCTTTTTCTTCTTTCCTGTTATGCACAGGAGTATTTTTATCAATAAATGAAAACAATTCTTTTAAGCCATTGTCGATTTCATCATTGAAAGCCCAATCATTTTTCTTCCAGCTAATCAATGCCGATTCAAATTTATTTAGTACTTCAATAAATATTTTATGCTCATCCATTAATTTTTGAAGAAATGGTGCCATATCATTGTAAGCAACCGGCTCAGCGGTTGAAGGAGCAAATGCTTCAGGAGGATTCATTGGAGACATCTCATCCATTTCAGTCTCTTTTTCTACAAATCTTTTAATAGGGTCTTCTGTATTTAATTGTTTCTCATTCATATACTAAACCTACTACTTTTATTATTAAGGATTTTTAACATAAGCATTTGGTCTTAAATAAAACCACCAGTTAAGCGCTAAACAAACAAAATAGAAAATTGCAAAACCATATAAAGCATATTCTGGAGTAGTAGCTTTTATTTCTTCGCCTAAAACTTTTGGAATTATAAATGCGCCGTAAGCTGCAACAGCAGACGTCCATCCAAGAACAGGACCGGCTTGTTCTTTATTAAACACCATTGCAATAGTTCTGAATGTGGAACCATTACCGACTCCTGTTGCAGTGAATAAAACAATAAATAAAATAAAAAATGGGAGGAAATATTGTTCGGGAGTAGCAGACTGATAAGCCGCTGCCATAAAATAAGCAACACCTAATGTAGAAACTATCATAACAATGGAAACAATCTGTGTTACTTTAGCACCACCAACTTTATCCGAGAACCATCCACCAATGGGTCTTATCAATGCACCAATAAATGGTCCCATCCAGGCATAAGTTAAAGCACTTGGTCCATTGGGGTTTATAATATCATGCGTCATATTTCCATCAGCACCAGGAACATGACTGAAACCAAATATTACCTTTATTGCAAGAGGAAATGCTGCTGAAAAACCTATGAAAGAACCAAAGGTCATAGTATAGATGATGGTCATTGCCCAGGTATGTTTATTGTTGAATATCTTGTACTGACGTTTGAGATTCTGCTGCAGTTCGCCCCTGGTTAAGTATCTCATTAACAAAACAGTTGCACCAATTATTATTGGAAGCACAACCCATTTGCTTAACAAACCGATACCTAAGGGAGGTGGTAATAAGAGATACAATCCGGCTACCGCAGTAACAAAGCCGATAAAAAGAAGCCCGGATATTTTGGTAAATGCACTAACCGGGTTACCGGGATTTGGTGTAACGGATTCAGTTGCTAAATTATTCATCCCAAACCAGCCGGCAAAAGCTAATGGTATTAAAAACAGCAGCCATATAAAACCGGAATTTTGAATCCAGGTTTCCGAGCCGGCAGGTATTTTGCCAATCAGTGTACCGCTTGTATTTATCAACTCCGATGATTCGCCAGCCAAAACACCAAACAACCCGATGGTCATAGCTAAAGGAATGAGTACCTGCATTGTTGTAACCCCGAAGTTTCCGAGACCGGCATTTAATCCAAGCGAAGTTCCCTGAACTCTTTTGGGAAAGAAGAAACTTATGTTGGACATGGAAGAAGCAAAATTTCCGCCGCCCAAACCTGATAATAAAGCAAGAAGTTGAAATACCCAGAGAGGAGTATCTTTATCCATTAATGCCAACCCTGTTCCTAATGCAGGAATCATAAGAAGGGCAGTGGTGAAAAAGATTGTATTTCTTCCACCGGCTATTCTTATGAAGAATGTACTTGGAATTCTGAGAGTTGCACCGGTTAAACCTGCAATAGCAGCAAGTGTGAATAATTCGCTTTGTTCAAATGGAAATCCTAAGTTCAGCATCTGAACTGTTATAATTCCCCACATAAGCCAAACAGCAAACCCGCAAAGCAAGCTTGGAATAGATATCCATAAATTCCGGTTGGCTATCTTTTTTCCGGTGGAGTTCCAAAAATCTTCATCTTCTACTCTCCACTCTTTAATATTTACATGTGGCACTATTAACACCTATTAATTTTTTTAGATTCAATTATTATCGTGCTTAGCAATAAGTTCAATGTGCTCCGCTTTATAAGTTGCCTCCTCTTTATTAGATTTATTCAACCAAATCAGGCAAATAACTGATAGCAGAAGCATGAACATCCAGCAGCTTGTCCATAAACCGGTTCCCTCCAATAAATAACCAAAAATAATTGGACAGAAAAATCCTCCAAGTCCTCCTAAAACACCTACCATTCCGCCAACTACTCCTACTTCATCCGGGAAATGGTCTGGAATTAATTTATAGACACCTGCTTTGCCTATTCCCCATATACTGCCGATAAGAATAATTAAAACTGCGAATATCCATACGTTTGCCTGAAAATATATTCTTGTAACTCCTTTAGCCAGCAATTGTTTTTTTGAAACTTTGTCTCCAACCTTTACAACTGTTTCCTGCCATACTTCTTTGGTTGGTAAAACAAGGAGCTGATCATCTATAATATCAGTCTTGTTTGATTTTGAAATGACTGAATAATTTATATCTCCAACCTGGATAAGTGAATCCGAAACAAAGGTAACTTCACCACTTCTTTTATTCATTATTCCTCTTCCAGGGGAGTAAACTTCCATTCTCGGGATAGTAAGCATAATACTAATCAGAACTGAAGAAGCAAGGACCCAGAACATAACTTTTCTCGCTCCCCAGTGATCGGACATCCAGCCGCCAACTGCACGAATAACACCAGATGGGAAACTGAATAAAGCAGCGAAAATTCCGGCGGTAACAAGCGGTAAGTAGTAAACATTAACAAAATAAGGAACTAACCATTGTGAGAATGCAACAAAACATCCGAATACAAGAAAATAGTAAAGCCCAAATCTCCACACTCTTTTATCTTTTAATGGTGCCAGTATTCCTTTTAAAGATTTATTTTTAGCGGGAGGCTTCTTATTTTCGGTGAAGATCAGGAATATAATTCCCATTACAATTAATGCGGCGGCGTAAATGACTGGTAAATACCTCCATCCTTCAATGTTTGCACCGTTATCTGTTAGATTGTTTAATAAGGTTGGAGCAAACAATGTAGTTATTGCAGCGCCTGCATTCCCGGCGCCAAATATTCCCAATGCTCTTCCCTGCCAATGTTTAGGATACCAAACCGAAGTAAAAGCAATTCCAATGGCGAAGCTTACTCCAGTAAGTCCAAAACCGAAACTTGCTAATGCAAACCCGAAAAAGCTATCCGCATAAGAAAGTAGAAACATAGGAATAGCACTTATGAAGAGTAAAATACCATACACCGGTTTGCCACCGAATTTATCTGTTAATATGCCAGCGGGCAGACGAAATAAAGCACCCGTAAGAACAGGGATACCCATTAACCAGCCAATCTCGATTGGTCCCCAATCAAAAACCTGGTTATCAACTAAAAAAGTTACCAGTACACCGTTCAACATCCATGCTGCAAAGCAAATTGTAAATGCCAGTGTATTAAAGAATAGAATTTTATGAGCTTTTTTTGTAACTGTTTCTTCCATAAATCCTAAAAATAAACATTATTGATAAAGTGATTTATTTTACTATTCTAAATAAACTACTGGACTTATTTAATTGTTTTTTGAACGCGTTACATTCCATAATGTTTTCGGGTCACGTATTTTTTTTCTGTTCCAATACCAAATTACTTTTTGATATGGACGCCATAGATAGCTTAAAGGAAATACTAATAAATGAACTAACCTGGTGAAAGGAATAAGCAGTAAAATAACATACGCAAGTGATACATGTATTTTAATTACCCACGGCATACTCGATACCGCATCAATCTGAGGATTAAGTGTGAATATTGATTTTAAGTATGGTGACATAACTGATGCAAACCACGAAGAACCCCAGCGGTATTCGTAAGCGATCCACAGACCAAAAAATATCTGCACTAACAGAATTAACTCAATAAGCAGATCCATCTTGGTTGTGAGCATCTCAATTCTTGGATTGGTCTTACGCCTTAATAAAAGGTTAAACATTCCAACTAATGCACTTAAACCAAAAATAAATGCTGATACTTCCAAAATCATCAATCGTAACGGACTGCTGTTCCACGAGAGGATCACATCCGGCAGCAAGAATGCTATTAAATGTCCGAAGAATAAAACCATGATTCCATAATGGAAAGGAACTGAACCCCAGAATAGTTTTTTACCTTCCAGAAATTGGGAGGATAAAGATGAAAATTTAAACTTAGTGCCTTTGTAGCGATAAATAGTTCCAATAAGGAAAACCGTTAAAGCAACATAAGGCAAAGCGATAAAAAGAAAGTTATTAAGTAAGTCCATGGTTCTTAATTATTTAATTATTAATCTATCTCAATTTCAGATGTTATTGCATCTGTAAAATTGTTTTTATTATTCTCTTCTATTGGTTTGATGTATCCAAAATCACTTTCAATAATTTTATAAACAACCATTAGCGGTATAAGAAATATTCTTCCATAATCTTCTGATTGTTCAATTATAGTTTTATACTGCTTTTGGTAAACTTTATTCTTTAAGTTTATGTTTTTAGTATCAAATTCGTTAATGATTTTTATAAGACCGGGCATGATAATCATCTCAACAAGCTCATCCCTTATATCGTGGTTTTGCATCTTCGGAAGTAGCGATAAAAGGTTTGAAAAATTATCTGCCAGTTCGTCAGTACATTCATTAGCTGCTTCACGATGTTCGCGGTTCAGGTTTACAAGCAATTCACCTCTTTTGTAATCATCACCAAAAAGTACATAACCTACATCAAGGGTAGTTATTGCCTGAACATCAAAAGTCCGAGTAAAGATCTCTGTAATTTCATCGAGCGAACTATTGGAAACAAAATCGGAAAATTGTTTAAAAGTTTTAAGAGTTTCAGGATATAGTTCACTTAAAACAGTTTCAGCCACCTCTACTTTTTCCTTGTAATTAGCTTTAGGATATTGAAACAGTTGAGCTAATTTTTCGTAGTGATTTATATTTTTATTTGTCATTGATAGTTTTTTCGTTTATAATTTTGTTAATCAAATTCCTCTTGCAGGTTTTTCTATAAAACCAAAACCGCTTGAACCTTTTACATCACCTGTATTTTCAATCATCTCAATAGCTTGTTCGCGGTGTGCAGGAGGTATAACAAAACGGTCATCAAATTTTGCAAGAGAAGTTAAATAGTAAATGTCATCTGCTTCGTCGGTGCTTAGATTAACATCTTTTAATGTTTTTTTAACATTTTCTTTATCAAGATCGCCAACGGTTTTGTCCCTGCGGTGAATTCTTACAGCCATAAGCTTTTTCATAATATCTTTTATTTTGCAAGTATCGCCGGCACTAAATAGATTTGCCATATACTGAAGCGGGAACCTTGCCTCTTCAATTGTTCCCCATAATTCTTCTGTGCTGGTATCGTAAAGCCAATCATCATCCCATTTTTTTGCAATAGGATCAAGCTTATCAAGCTGTTCTTTATTTCTCTGTTCGCTTAAAGATGCCATAACGGGCAACATTGGTGGAACATAAAACAACATCGGTAAAGTTCTAAACTCAGGATGCAACGGTAATGCAATGCCCCATTCTTTTACGAACTTGTAAACGGGAGAATCTTGTGCAGCTTTTATTGTGGAATCTGCAACGCCGTTTTCCTTCGCTGAAGCAATTACGTCTTCATCAAACGGATCGAGGATAATATCTAACTGGCTGTTGACGAGATTGTTTATATCTGCGGAGGCAACTTCGTTGATCCTGTCAGCATCGTAAAGCATAACACCCAGGTACCTTATTCTTCCTACGCAGGAATGCATACAAGCAGGAGCAATTCCCGATTCAATTCTTGGATAGCATAAAATACATTTTTCAGATTTTCCTGTGCTCCAGTTGTAGTATGATTTTTTATAGGGACATGCTGTAACACACATTCTCCACGCACGGCATACTTTCTGGTTTATAAGAACTACTCCATCTTCGCCGCGTTTGTAAATTGCACCTGATGGACAAGAGGCAACGCAAGCTGGATTAAGACAATGATTACAAATTCTTGGAAGATAAAAGAATGCCATCTTTTCAAGCTGGAACATTGCTTCCTGTTCAGCAGGGGAGAGGTTTTGCAGGTTTGGATCTTTCCTTGCATAATCTGGTGTACCGCTTAAATCATCATCCCAGTTTGGTCCGGCTTTTATTTCAATTGGTTTGCCTGTGATAAGTGATATTGGTCTTGCAGTCGGCTGGTCATCCTGTGCAGGTGCTTCAATTAGATCTGAATACTTGTACGTCCACGGTTCGTAGTAATCATCTATAACAGGAAGATGGGGATTGTGAAATATGTTAACCAATCCTTTTAATTTTCCTGAACCTTTTAGTGATACACTTTTACCGTTCTTTTCCCATCCGCCTTTATAAATATCCTGGTCTTCCCATTTAGTAGGGTAGCCAGTACCAGGTTTTGTCTCGACATTATTCCACCACATATATTCTGCACCTTTTCTATCGGTCCAAATATTTTTACATGCAATAGAGCATGTGTGGCAGCCAATACATTTATCAAGATGAAAAAGCATTGAAACTTGTGATCTGACATCCATAATTTTTAATTTTCTATTTATTATTGATTATTTACTATTGTTTTTTCTGTCCGTTTCTTAAGTTCTTCTTTATCCATTATTAAAAATCATAAATAAGTTCACTTAAAAACTTAATGAAAACCGTTAAAACGGTTCGAGTCTTTTTTGGTTTTCATTAACCCACGACTTAAGTCGTGGGTTAAGAATAACTTAACAATATTTCTAACCGTTTTAACGGTTTATAATTATTTTAATAATTCATATCTATTAAATCATCCCGCAAAATGCGGGATAAATTAATAAACGACTTTAGTCATCTTTTTAATTACAACGTGTGTATCCCTGTTTACAGCAGTTGGACCCCAGTAATTAAAGTGATAAGTGAACTGTCCGTAACCGCCAGCAAGCAGGTTTGGTTTTAAATGAATGCGGGTAAAGCTGTTATGTCCGCCGGCACGTTTATTCCCTCTTACCTGAGATTTGACAATACCTACTGTTCGTTCCGGTACGTGGTAAACAATTGTAACTCCTTTTGGAATCCTGCTGCTTACGCAGGCACGCGTGCAATAAACACCGTGATCGTTATAAACTTCTACAAAATCATTATCATTAATACCGAGATCTTTTGCATCTTCTTCATTTATCCAGCAAGGTTCACATCCACGGGAAAGGGTTAACATCCTAAGCGTATCGCCGTAAGTTGAATGTATATGCCACTTACCATGAGGTGTAAGGCAGTTGAATATTTTTGCTTTACCTTCTTTTAAAGTCTCTCTTAAATCACCGTAAACTTCAGGTTTGGGTGATGGCTTATAAGTTGGAAGGTTTTCACCAAAAGCTAAGTACATCTCGTGATCTAAATAGAAATGCTGGCGACCTGTTAATGTTCTCCAGGGAACTAATCTTTCAACATTGTAGGTAAATGCTGAGTACGCTCTGCCGTTATGCATAAGCCCTGACCATAAGGGTGAAGAGTTATATCTTCTTGGTTGTGCTTGCAAATCTTTGTAATCAATTTTAACATCCCTGCTTCCTTCACCTAAATCGGCAAGAACGAGTCCTGTTTTCTTTTCTGCATTTTTATATGCACGAACAGTAAGCTCACCGTTTGTTAAAGATGAAAGGAACAATACGGCATTAGCAGCCGAAACATCTTCTTTAAGAGAAGGATAAGTTTTACCGTTAAGTTTTTCTACCGGAAAATGTGCGGATTCAATCATTTCATCATAAAAATCTTCACACATATAATGATTACCATGCGCACCGAGTCCGTTTGTTTTAATTTTCTCACCTAAAGTGATAAACTTATCATATAGTTTTGTATAATCTCTCTCCACGATTGCAATCTTGTGCATTGTTTTTCCAGGGATGGCTTCGCATTCACCTTTATACCAATCTTTAACAGTCGGCTGGGTTATTTCATCAGCAGTATCGTGTGCAAGAGGAGCAATTACAATATCTTTAAGCGGTTCAGAAAAATGTTTCTTAGCAAGCTCACTTGTTGCAAAGGCAATAAGTTTGAATATATCCCAATCGGTTTTTGATTCCCAAACAGGTGCGATTGCTGCAGATAAAGGATGAATAAATGAATGCATATCGGTACTGTTAAGATCTGCTTTTTCATACCATGAAGCTGCAGGCAATATAATATCGGAATAGAGCGCTGAGGAATCCATCCGGAAGTTAAGATCTACAACAAGATCCATTTTTCCTTTTGGTGCAATATCATGCCACTTAACTTCTTCAGTTTTCTGATCGGTTATATCTTTTCCAATTGCGTTTGAATGAGTACCGAGGTAATGTTTTAAAAGATATTCGTGACCTTTCATACTTCCCATTATTGCGTTACCACGCCAGATGTACCAGGTTCTTGGGAAGTTCTCCTCTGCCTCAGGATCACTGATAGAATAATGAAGTTCTTTTGATTTTAATTTTTCAAGAACATACTTTTTAATTTCGTCATCGTTTTTGGCGCCGTTGTTTATGGCTTCCTTACTTAACTCAAAAGTGTTTTTGTTAAACTGCGGATAGAAAGGCATCCAGCCCATCCTTACAGATCTATAAATATGATCTGCGAGATGCCCCTTTGTCCATTCATTATCAGGCACTTTGTTATATTCTGAAAAATGACCATCGTAACGGTACTGGCATGTGTTAATATAATGCCAGATAGGCGCCTGCTGTAACCTCACAGCATCCTGCCAATCTTTGGCAAAAGCAATAGTACTCCAAGAATCCATTGGAGCTAATTTTTCCTGTCCAACATAGTGATTCAATCCGCCGCCATTCTTGCCAATGCAGCCGGATAGCATAAGCGCCATAATGCCTGCACGGTAAATGAGATTATTATGATACCAGTGGTTTACTCCCGCACCGATAATGATCATACATTTACCTTCAGTTACTTCAGCTGTTTTTGCCCACTCTCTTGCAAATTGTACAACTGTTTTTTTATCTACACCCGTGAATATTTCCTGCCACGCCGGTGTGTATGCAGCATCTTTGTCATTGTAATCTTCAGGGTAATCTCCTTTGAGACCCCTGCTGACGCCATACTGAGCCATTGTTAAATCGTAAACAGTTGTAACTGTAATCTTCTTTCCATCAATCGTTTCAATATTTTTTACCGGCACTCCACGCATTCTTTTATTATCTAAACCAAATTCAGTAAACTCAACCTGTAACACTTCATCATTATTATTAAGAAGAGTGAGTAAAGGATTATACTGTTTGTTATCTTCAGCATCTTCATGTTTCATATTCCAGTTGCCGCCTTTTTCATCCCAGCGGTGCCCCATACTTCCTTTAGGCATTACAAGATCGCCGCTCTTCTCATCAATATTAAGGAACTTCCAATCACCGTTTTCTACATTTTTATATTTTGATATTTGATTGGCACGAACTAATCTTCCCGGCTTGTAAGTATTACCATCTTTTACAACTTCAACTAAATAGGGTGAGTCGGTATATTTCTTCACATAATCGATGAAGTAGGGAGTTTGTTTCTCATGATGAAATTCTTTTAATATTACATGAGTAACAGCCATCCAGTAAGCTCCGTCGCTGCCTGCGTGCAATGGAATCCATTGATCAGCATACTTTGAAACCTGACTAAAATCAGGTGAGAATACCACAGCTTTGGTACCGTTATGCCGGGACTCCGCGAAGAAGTGACAATCAGGTGTTCTGGTCATATTCAGGTTTGCACCCATAACTGCAATAAACTTTGAATTATACCAATCAGCACTTTCGCAAACATCTGTCTGCTCACCCCATATTTCCGGTGAAGCATTTGGAAGATCGCAATACCAATCATAAAAACTAAGGTTCACTCCACCAAACAATTGTAGAAATCTACTTCCAGCTGCGTAACTTAACATAGACATTGCAGGAATTGGGGAGAAGCCGACTAATCGATCAGGACCATATTTTTTTGCTGTGTAAATATTTGCAGCCGCCATAATCTCAAGCACTTCATCCCAGGTAGTCCTTCTAAACCCGCCTTTACCTCTTGCTGTTTGATATTCTTTTCTCTTCTCTTTATTGTTTTGAAGATTTTCCCAGGCTTGTAAAGAATCTCCGGTTTTTTCTTTTTCTTCGCGATAAGCATCAAGCAGTTTACCTCTTATTAATGGGTACTTAATTCTTAACGGACTATATAGATACCATGAAAATGAAATTCCTCTCTGGCAGCCGCGCGGTTCGTAAGGAGGCAGACTGCTTTCAAGTAAAGGGTAATCTAATTGCTGGGTTTCCCAAACAACGATTCCATCCTTAACATGAATCTGCCAGGAACATCCTCCTGTACAGTTAACACCGTGTGTACTTCTTACAACTTTATCATGCTGAAAGCGGTTTCTGTAAAACTCTTCCCACTCGCGGGTTTCAGGTGATATTAAATCTTTTATCCAACTCATAATATTGATCTTAAAAAATTAAATGGTTTTTGAATTAGTATGTTTTTAATTGTCTTTTGAAAATTTTATCGTTAACGGGTTTGCGTTTCCTGTTCCACCAAATGCCTCCGTATATTCCGAAGAGAATTACCGTACCGATCAGTCCCATCAATATAAAATTACTTTGATAATTAACTGGTTGTTGATTTGCGGAATTGATATCTGCTTGTTTTAGAAAAGCTATAAGATAAAATGCTTCATCTTTGGTGATCTTATTGTTATTATAAGCAGCATTCATAACTGGAAACGGAGAACTGAACATAATTGAATAAACCCCGGGGGCATTCAGTCTTGAATAAGTATTTGTTATATCCATAGCTAACAGTCCGCCTGCGATGAGATTTTCACCGGTTACATTATGGCATGATATACATGCCGGACCTCCATTGTTTAACCGTACTTTTCCAAGAAACAAATTTCTTCCGGCTGAAACTTCATTCTCTCCAGCTTCATCTATTGTCATCCCTGTACTGCTTTTAATATCCTCAGTAAGTGCAATTGTTTGCCCACTGCCCGAAGATTGCTGTTTAATGTAAAGCATAATATCCTTTATCTGATCATCGGTTAGGTTTTGATCGAGCATAACGAGTTTGTTATACTCGTTAAAGATTGCAACTGCATCAGGATCTCCGCTCTTAATCATACTTTGTGATGATTTTACAAAACTGAGAATCCATTCTTCGGAGCGTCTATCAAAAATATCCTTAAGATCAGGACCGACTAAGCGACCTCTGCCAATTGTATGGCAGGCAATGCAGGTTTTCTTAAAAATTGTTTCGCCCTGGTATTGGGTATAGGAGAATTCAGAGAAGTATATTATTGCAATGGCAAGGAGAATATAAGATAGCTTTATTTTGTAAAAAAGATTTTTTAGGACCTTCATGTGATAATCCTCTTTGTTATGTACATTAAATTTTGTCCTTAATTTGATAATCAGATATTCAGGTCTGATTAAATCTAATAAAATATTTTCCTCTTGTCAAGAGAAAATTATTAATTTTATCAACAATTTTTTAAAAAGATGACTTTAATGAGAATATTTGATATTATTGACATTGGAAAACCTGTAAAAGTTAAATATTTATCAAAAATGAATTACAGCTGAAATTGCCAGTATAGAAAAATGAAAAAAAATCCTTTATATTTTTGATTGACAATTAGTATAGAATTACTTAAATTTATTCGGACAAAATAATCTGATTATGTTATGACAGTTATATTTTCGAAAAAATGTGAATACGGTATGCAGGCAGTCCTTTATCTTGCTGCATATATGGAAAAGGGTGTTATACGCGCTGAAGATATTGCATCATCATTAAAAGTTCCAAAAGAATTTGTTTCTAAAATTTTACAAAGCTTAACAGCAAGCGGGATAGTCTATTCAAAAAAAGGAAAGTTCGGTGGATTTTCAATTGCAAAAGATCCCGCTCAAATAAGATTGATAGATATTGTCGCTGCAATTGATGGGCTTGAAATGTTTAATAGCTGCGTAATTGGGTTTCCTCATTGCTCACCTGAAACTCCTTGCCCGGTACACGATAAATGGGGCGAGTTAAGAACATTAGCTTATAATATGCTTACAGAAGAGACGCTTGATAATTTCAAGGATAAAACAATAAATAAAATCAGAACAATATAAAAAATTTAATATTAAAGCGGATGCATAGATCCGATTATGATTAAAAAGAAAATAATACGTAATGAAGAAAAAGGGATACAAAAATATAGATTCATAATTCAATCATTGTTTGCCCTTCTTTGTATATGGATTGGAATAGAGTTTTTTCATTTTATACAATATCTTGAATCAGGCGGCACTATTGCTTATTACGGAAGGCCCCACGGCGTTGATGGTTTTCTTCCAATCAGTTCCTTTATGAGTTTCTATCTGTTCGCAGCAACGGGCGTAATTCACCAGGCTCACCCTGCAGGTTTGTTCATATTTTTTGTTATAGTATTTATCTCCTTGGTTTTTGGAAAAGCATTCTGCAGCTGGCTCTGTCCGATAGGATTCCTTTCAGAAATTATTGCAGATGTTTGGAAAAAGGTTTTTAAAAAAAATATTCAACTCCCAAAATGGTTGGATTATCCTCTGCGAAGTATAAAATATTTACTTCTTGGCTTTCTTGTATACTCAGTCTTTTTTATTATGAATCTTGTTGCAGTTAAAGCATTCCTGGATAGTCCCTACAATCTTGTCTCCGATATTAAAATGTGGCAGTTCTTTACAGACCTGTCACAATTTTCAATTATAGTAATAGGGGGCCTGTTTATACTTTCTATTCCTATACGCGGATTCTGGTGCAGGTATCTTTGCCCCTACGGTGCACTATTGGGTATCGCTGCTTTGTTTAGTCCTACAAAGATTAGAAGAGACTCTATTAACTGTATTGATTGTGGTTTATGCAACATGGCATGTCCATCTTCAATTAAAGTGGATAAAATAAAAACTGTTATATCAGATGAATGCACAACCTGCTTGAATTGTGTTGATGTTTGCCCGGTTGATGATACACTTCAGTTGAGATTGGTAGGTGCAGAGAAAAAAATCAATAAAAGATATGTAGCAATAGCAATCGTTGCTATATTTATGATAATTACCAGTGCCGGTATGGTAACAGGTAATTGGCAAAATAATGTAAGCAAAGAGGAATACTTACTTCATTATAAACAGTTAAATACTTATGGACATCCAACCAGCACGACATCTGTTGAAAAATTTAACAATGAAGCAAATAAAAATTAAATAACATAATTAATAAAAAGTACGACTTAAATCTACAAAGGGGAAATTGAGACTGGATTTATTACAATATGGAATCGGTACTGAAATTAAAAATATCCGGAGGGATGTATGACTTCTCAGACTAACAAAAAAAATATTAATGAATATAAAACCAGAACATTATCGGAAATAGTAACTGATAATTTTCATACTGCAGTAGTGTTCGAAAAATATAATCTGGACTATTGCTGCAAAGGTAAAAAACAATTTGAAGATGTTTGTAAGGAAAATAACATCGATCCAAACTTAGTATTAAATGATTTGGAAAAAGTTAATAAAAATGCAGTTGTTAACGAACAGAATTATGATGATTGGGAACTGGATTTTCTGATAGATTATATTGTAAACAATCATCACCAGTATATTAGAAGAATGATACCGATAATAGCTGATCATGGCGAGAAAGCAGCTGTGGCACATAGTGAGAATCATCCTGAGCTGCTAAAAATCTCAGAGATATTTGCTATCATCTATAAAGATCTTAGACAGCACATGCTTAAAGAGGAGCAAATCCTCTTTCCATTTATTAAACAAATTGTTCAAGCCAAGAAAAATAATGGTGATACCGAGAAACCATATTTCGGCAGTGTTCAACACCCGATACGAATGTTGGAAGCCGAGCATGAGAATGCCGGTGATGGATTTAATGAAATAAGGCGGCTCAGCAAGAATTATAAAATTCCTGCAGATGCTTGCCCCACTTATTCTGCATTCTATAATGCACTAATTGAATTTGAAAAAGATCTTCATAAACATATTCACTTAGAAAACAATATTTTATTTCCAAAGGCAATAGCATTAGAGAATAAAATGCTATAAATTTAGACAACAATTTCGTGTGTTAAATAATTCTTGTGGAAACAAAAATGATGGAACGACATAAAGCACTACATTCTCTTTCCCACGATCATCATCACGGGTTGATACTTGCACAGCTTATAAAAAAGGGCAGCCCGCAATACAAAAACCTGCCGAATACTACGGAAGGAAAGAAAGATTATTCAATAAGATTTTATAACTATAAACTCATAAAACATTTTGAAGATGAGGAAAAAATTTTATTTCCTGTTGTAAATGGTAAAAATGATGAAATTGATAATTTAATTGAAGAGATAATAATCGAGCATAAAAAGATAAAACTATTAATCAACCAGCTTGAATCAGATGAAGATGTTGAAAGCACTTTAGATGAACTTGGCAGAATATTAGAATCGCATATAAGAAAAGAGGAAAGAGATTTATTTATGAAGATACAGGCAATATTAACAAAAGACGAATTAACTACTCTTGAAAAACAACTGATCGGAACGAGACAACTTTAAATATGGTCAATAACAGTTTATATTATGCTCAAGCTTTTAAAAATAATCCAAATGATTATTTTTTGTAAAAAACCAACTTAAGTATTCAGCCGAAAGATCAAGTAATCAAATAATGATTATGAAAAAAAATAATTTATTAAAATTCCTTGCACCTCCTACAGCATGGAGATTTCCTGTTGTAATTCTGGTTGGAGTTTTAGTGGGCTTATTTTTTTTAATTATGTATGTTGGAAACGCTACATCCTACCTCTCCGACAACCCGAAAGCATGTACAAATTGTCATGTAATGATTCCACAATATGCAACTTGGGAAAGAGGAAGCCACGGACGTGTTTCAACCTGTAACGATTGCCATGTGCCAAATGATAATGTTATTCGTAAGTTTTTATTTAAAGCGAGCGATGGATTACGTCATTCGTATATGTTTACTTTCAGGTTAGAGCCGCAGGTGATAAGGATAAAGGAAGCTGGCAGGCGGGTTGTACAGGAAAACTGTATTCGCTGCCATTTGAATCTTCTTCACCCGATATCTTTAAGATCGATTTCAAACAAATCCATCTATGAAGATACGGACGCTGTTTGCTGGGATTGCCACCGTGAGGTTCCTCACGGAAAAGTCCATAGCCTTAGTTCGACACCTTTTGCTAAAGTAGATTAATGTAAAAAATTGTGAGGATAAAAAATGAAACCTATCAGAGAAGTAATTAAAGAAAAACCAGGATTCGCATGGTTAATATTTCTTGCTACAATAGTGGTTGTTTTTTTATTAGGAATGCTGGCTTCTTCAATTATTGAAAGAAAGGCAGAAAGCATCTATACTTTACAGATGATTAGACCAATTGAAGATTGGGAACCGCGTAATGAAATTTGGGGTCAAAATTTTCCACGGGAATATGAATCGTATCTTAAGACTTTAGATACTGATTTCTACAGCAAACATGGCGGTTCCGGAATGATCGACTATCTTGAAAAATATCCCGAGTTAGTTGTTCTTTGGGCCGGATACGGGTTTTCAAAAGATTACAAACAGGGCAGAGGTCACGGTAACGCAATCGAAGACATAAGAAACACTTTAAGAACCGGAGGTAATGAAATAAGCCCAATGCCTGCTACTTGCTGGACTTGCAAGAGTACGGACGTGCCGCGTGTGATGAAAGATATAAGTCCTGCAAAATTTTACCAGGGTAAATGGATTGATCTTGGCTCACAGATTATTAATCCGATCGGCTGTCAGGATTGCCACGATAATAAAACAATGGATCTTAAAATTACCCGTCCTGCTTTGATAGAAGCATTTGAAAGACAGGGTAAAGATATTAATAGTTTCTCAAGGCAGGAGATGCGTTCACTTGTTTGTGCACAATGCCATGTTGAATATTACTTCAAAGGTAAAAAGGAAAAATATTTAACCCTCCCCTGGGATAACGGTTTTAGTGCTGATGAAATGGAAGAGTATTACGATAACATTGATTTTGTTGACTGGACACATAAACTAAGTAGAGCTCCTATGTTAAAAGCCCAGCATCCCGATTATGAATTATTCATGACCGGAATTCATGCTAAGCGCGGGGTTTCGTGTGCAGATTGCCATATGCCTTATAAAAGTGAAGGCGGCGTGAAGTATACTGATCACCACATTCAATCTCCGTTGAATAATGTTGCAAATTCCTGCCAGGTTTGCCATAGGGAAGAAAAAGAAACGCTCTTCCGTGATGTTTATGATAGACAGGACAGAATTGAAGAGTTAAGAAGAATTGCAGAAAAGACAATTGCTGCTGCACATATCGAAGCCAAAATTGCATGGGATAACAATGCTGTAGAAGGACAGATGAAAAAGATTTTAACCCTTATTAGGCATGCTCAGTGGAGATGGGATTGGGTAGCTGCATCTAACGGATTAGGATTTCATTCTCCTGTTGAAGCATTAAGAGTTCTCGGAACAGCTATTCAAAAAGGCGAAGAAGCAAGAAGACATCTTGCCGTACTCTTAATAAAACTAGGCGTTAATTACCCGGTTGAATTACATGACATTTCAACAAAACAAAAAGCCCAGGAATTTATCGGGTTGGATATGGAATTCCTTGAAAAAGACAAACAGAATTTCCTAAATACTACTGCTGTTAAATGGGACGAAGAAGCAAAAAAAAGGCAGGGTACTTTAAAGGAATATAAAAAACAGTAAGAGCAATTCTTAAATACTGCTATTAAAGTTATATTTTAAATGAGTTAGAAAAATGAAAAAATTAATTATATTAATTTTGTTTTGCGGATTTAGTACCCTTCCTGTTCTTGCCCAACAGGATTTGGGTAACGGGTGGAGCATCAACGGGCAGGTTCGTTTAAGAACTGAATTAGATGGAAGGGATTTTTCAAACAGCACTCACCCATTAACTTTTTCTAGCAGCAAAATAAGATTGGGTGTGCAAAAAACTTTTGTAAAGAAGCTTACATTGTTTATTCAGATACAGGACTCCAGAGTTTTCGGTTCTGAATCAAGCACACTTTCAAATTCAAAAAATCTCGATCTTCATCAGGGATTCGTAAAGTTAATCAAACTGTTTAACTGGGATTGGACTATTCAGGCAGGGCGTTTTGAAATGAACTACGGCACCGAAAGATTTATTGGTCCTGTTGGCTGGCACTACATTGGAAGATCGTTTGATGGAATCCGTTTTGTAATTGCTTCAAAAAGTTTCAACCTGCACTTATTTGGTTTAACGGTAAAAGAGTCTGTAAGCTATATTGGGAATGCAAAACCAGACATCTATCCTTATCCGCAGGAAGCAACACCTTCACAAAGCATTTATGGCTTTTGGAAGGAAACAAAATTAAACGATAATAACAAACTGGATGTTTTTGGATATTGGGAAATAAATAGGGAAAAGGTCCGAGAAGATACATCCAAATTAAATATGCCTACAGTTGGTACCTCTTATTGGGGAACTTTTGGCAAGATTTCTGTAATAGGTGAAGCTGCATATCAATTTGGTGATATGGCTGGTAAAGATATTTCGGCTTACCTTATTTCAGCAATCGCATTTTACAAAGTTGGCAACACTAAACTCGGTTTGGGTATCGATCTTCTTTCCGGAACAAATCCTGATGATGCATCAACTAAGATGAATTCTTTTCAGGCAACTTACGGCACTAACCATAAGTTTTACGGATTTATGGATTACTTTATAAATGTACCGGGAAATACAATGAATTTTGGGTTAAATGATTTTTACATTACTTCATTCTTTAAACCTAAAAATTCGAAATGGGGATTTGGTGCTAACATACATCACTTCATGTCCAATCAATCTGCCAACATTACGGTTGGAGACAATATATCAGCAACAGAAGAAAATATTTTCGGGCAGGAAGTAGATCTAACTATTAAGTATGCTTTTATTAAAGGTACAACCTTGGTATGGGGAGGAAGTGTTTTCTTTCCGGGAAACTTAATGAAGTACATATTTGCACCGAGAGCAGATGTTGCTTATTGGACATATTTAATGATAACTGCTAATTTATGATGAAGCTAAAATTTTATAAATTTCTGCTGAAAGAGTTATCTAAAATCTCAACTGTCCTTCAAAGTAAACTTTGCTGACAGTACTATTAATTCAATTGCTATTATTAGGCTTCTAATATAAATTTGCTGTATAATTATTTTGAAATATGGAAGCAAATAACAAAATATCGTTCGCATCGGAATATTTTAACAAAGCTTATGATCTTCATCTAAAAGGAAAAATAGATGATGCCATAAAAAATTATAAGATGTCGATAAAATATTATCCTACTGCAAAGGCACACACCTACCTTGGCTGGGCATATAGCTTGCACGGCAAGTACGAAGATGCTATAGAGGAATGTGAGATTGCTGTTGAATTAGACACTGATTACGGAAATCCATATAACGATATTGGATCGTATCTTATAAACCTGGGAAGATTTGATGAAGCGATCATCTGGCTCGAAAAAGCAAGTGAAGCAGAAGATTATGAGCCGCGCCATTATCCGCACTTTAACCTCGGCAGAATTTATGAGAAAAAGGGCGACTGGGTTACTGCGATGAAATACTATGAAGATGCTCTCAATATTAACCCTGATTACGACATTGCTAAATCCGCACTGCTCAGATTAACTGCATTGATGAATTAAAAGTTCAAGTGCCAGTCACCTTTGAACCAAGCTGAGTTAGAGGTGACTGGCACTTGACTTTACTTTTTTATCCTTAAATTTGAATAAAGAATGTTCTGAAAATCTACGGAGTATCTTCTATGAATGACACACCAATCGATTACAAAATTGTAAAAAGAAAAATTGAAGAAAGCAATCTTATTAGCTTAAGTAAGGCAACAATACGGGAAATAAAAAAGTTAATTGATAAAATTGAAAAAGCCACCGGTGAAAAATATATCAGGATGGAAATGGGTATCCCCGGTTTGCCTCCCGCAAAGGTTGGTGTTGATGCCGAGATCGCTGCACTTAAAAAAGGTGTAGCATCAATATATCCGGATATACAGGGCATACATGAATTAAAAAAAGAATCGTCACGATTCGTTAAACTATTTTTAAATGTTGAAGTTGATCCTGAAGGATGCGTTCCGACAGTTGGCTCGATGCAGGGGAGTTTCGCGGCATTTATTATTCTAAATAGAATGTATGAAAAGAAAAATACAGTTCTTTTCCTTGATCCGGGATTTCCTGTTCACAAGCAGCAGTTAAATGTACTCGGACAGAAATGGGAAACTTTTGATATTTACGATTACAGGGCAGATAAATTAAGAGTAAAACTTGAAGAGGTTCTTTCTAAAGGAAATATTTCTTCAATACTTTATTCCAACCCAAATAATCCATCGTGGATATGCTTTACAGAAGATGAATTAAAAATTATTGCGGAGGCGGCTGATAAATATAATGCAGTTGTTTTAGAAGACCTGGCTTATGTTGGTATGGATTTTCGTAAAGATCTTTATACACCGGGCAGACCTCCTTTCCAGGCAACTGTTGCCAGATATACTGATAACTATATTCTTTTTATTTCAAGTTCCAAAGCATTTAGTTATGCAGGGCAGAGGATTGGCATGATGGTTATTTCAGATAAGCTATTTAACAGAAAGTGTCCAGATCTTAATAAATACTATAGTTCAGATAAATTTGGTTATGCAATGATATTTGGAACGATATATCCATTGAGTGCAGGAGTAACTCATTCTGCACAACATGCTCTTACTGCAATGTATAAAGCCGCAAATAATGGAAAGTTTAATTTTGTCGATATTGTTAAAGAGTACGGCGAAAAAGCAAAAGTTATGAAAAAACTTTTTACTGATAACGGTTTTTATATTGTTTATAAAACTGATGTTGATGAGCCGATTGCCGATGGTTTCTATTTTACTATTGCATATCCCGGTCTCACCGGAGAAGAGCTGATGAATGAATTGATATATTTTGGAGTGAGTGCTATCTCACTTGCAATTACAGGCAGTGAGAGGACTGAAGGAATAAGAGCATGCGTATCTTCGGTGCAGAGAGATCAGTTTCCTGATCTTGAGTACAGATTAAAAAAGTTTTATGAGAATCATCCCGTAAAAAAACCGCAATTATAGTCCAGCTAAATTGATTAAGGATTATCGTATTGTTAAATTCTCACTTATTAATAATAAAATTGTTTACGTAGAAACTTTGGGATTACATAAATGAAAGTATCTGAGTTACTTGAAGAGAGATTCATTCTTACCGATTTTAAGAGTGATGATAAGAAAGATATTATCAATGAACTGATCGATCTTCATAAAGAAGATAATAATGTTAATGATCTTGAAAAAGTAAGAACAGCTATTCACGATAGGGAGAAGGAAATGTCTACGGGTATAGGAAAAGGATTTGCTATTCCACATGGTAAAACAAATGCTGTTAATGATGTAATTGTTTCATTTGGAAAAACTACCAGTGATATTGATTATGAAGCACTGGATGGAAATCCTGTTCATCTTGTGTTTCTGTTAGTTGGTAAAGTTGATTTAGTGAGTAAGTATATAAAACTGTTAAGCAGAATCTCACGAGTGATGAACAAAGATGATTTTAGGGATAAATTGCTAAACGCAAAAACAAAGGATGAGATAATTAATATTTTTAAGGAAGAAGAAAAACAATATTTCGATGTTTAACCCCTCTGCCACTTCGTGACATAAAATTGACCAATAAGTTCTTTGTGAACCTTAGAGACTTTGTGGCGGATGTATTTAATTTATTTGATTAACAAAATTTTTATTTGCCACGAAAACACAAAGACTCCAAGAATTACTAAGAATTTTACTGTTTGGTCACCCTCAAATAAAGTTAATGTCTTTTTAAAAAAATTCTGAACTATGCTATTTTGTTTATGCAAAACCTTTTAATTTTACTAATGCGATGATAAAAGCAATTAAAGGTACTAAAGACTTACTTCCCTCTGATGTACCTCGCTGGCATTACCTTGAAGATATTGTTAAAAAAATCTTCACAAATTTTAATTATAAAGAAATCAGAACACCAATTTTTGAACTGACCTCACTCTTTGCACGCAGCATTGGTGAAGAAACGGATATTGTTGGCAAGGAGATGTACACGTTTGAAGATATGAGTGGCGCAAGTATAACATTAAAACCCGAAATGACCGCCGGTGTTGTTAGAGCATTTATTGAACACTCTCTTGGGGCACAACAGCAGTTAACAAAATTATACTATATCTCGCCAATGTTCCGGCAGGAAAAACCACAGGCAGGAAGACTCAGACAATTTCATCAATTTGGGGGAGAGGCAATCGGAAGTGCTTCTCCAATACTCGATGCTGAGATGATACAAATTGCATTTGATATATTGAAATCACTTGGATTGAAAGATCTAACCGTAAAAATAAATTCATTAGGTACAACTGAAACAAGAGAGAATTTTAAGAATTTATTAAGGGAATTTCTTAATGATAAAAAAGATAAACTTTCTGAAGACAGCAAGAAAAGATTTGATAACAATATTCTAAGGATTTTTGACAGTAAGATCGAAATTGATCAGAAATTGCTTGCAGATGCTCCAGCGCTGATTGATCAGCTTGATGATGAAAGTAAGAATGATTTTGATTTGGTTAAAGAATATCTGACTAAGATTAATATTCCTTTTGAAATCGATCCTCACCTTGTAAGAGGATTAGACTACTATTCCAAAACCACATTTGAAATTATAAGTGGAAAAGTAGGTGCACAAGATGCATTGCTCGGCGGGGGCAGATACGATTTGCTGGCAGAACAGCTTGGAGGCAAACCCACTCCTGCTGTTGGCTTTGCTGCAGGGATAGAACGTATCCTTCTTGCCTGCGAGAACGAAAACAGCTTTAAGGTTGATGAACTTTCCATAGATATTTATTTGATAAGAATTGATAAAGAACTTGAATTAAAAGTAAGCGAATTAGCATCGGAGTTAAGGAGAAAAGGACTAAGAGTTGAATATGATTATTTACAGAGAAGCGTAAAAGCGCAAATGCGTGAGGCAAATAAATTTAATGCCAGGTTTGCGTTATTTATTGGTGGAGGTGAATATGAAGAAGGTAAAATGAATTTAAAGGATATGAAAACGAGCGAACAGAAATTAATTCCGATTGATAATATTTCCGAAGTTATCGACAATATAAAAATTTAAATGTTTCCGGTTCTTTTTAAATTGGGACATTTGTCATTCAGAAAGAATCTTTTTAGTATTTAGTGAATTTAATTTATTTTTATTTTCCTTTTCATTAACAGGTTTTCTTCTGAATGACGAAAGTTTCATTTATAAAAAGACAGTTAGATATTCTCAGAATTATTTTTTTTACTGCGAATTACTTAACATTAAGAATTCTCACTACCTGCCATAATTATTAAGGGAAAACGGGAAATCAATAAATTAGAATTATAATATGAACTTAATAATCGGTAGAAAACCAGTACTTGAAGCAATCAACTCTGGTGAGGAGCTTGAGCAGGTTTATATCCTTTATGGGCAAAAGGGAAATATAATTAATGCCATCCGTGTTGCAGCAAAAAAACACGGAATTAAATGTAACCAAATTCCCCCGGAAAAATTTAGAACAATTGTTAAAGATGGAAACACGCAAGGTGTTGCCGCACTTAAACCTGCTTATAAGTTTTATTCTTTGGATGAAATAATCTCGGAAGCCTGCCTGCCGGTAGGCAGGGCGAAATCCTCATCAAATCCATTGCTGCTGATTTTAGATTCTATCCAGGACACACACAACGTTGGTGCAATTTTAAGAACTGCAGAATGCAGTGGTGTAAACGGAATAATAGTAACAAAGCATAACAGTGCACCGATTAATGCAACCGTTGTAAAAACCTCTGCAGGCGCCACCGGGCATGTTAAAATTGTGCAGGTAAATAATCTCGCAAATACGATAGAAATTTTGAAAGAAAATGGATTCTGGATTGTCGGTACATCTTTAGAACCTGCCTCGCCGGCAGGCAGGAATGCTAAATCTTATACTGAAATAGATTACAGCGTTCCCATTGCGCTTATTGTTGGCAACGAAGAAAAAGGAATAAGAAAGCTAACCGCAGATAAATGTGATTTTCTTGTACAGATACCGATGACAGGTAAGCTTCAATCTCTAAACGTTTCTGTTGCTACGGGTATTCTTCTGTTCGAAATCCTCCGCCAGCGCCAGCCAAAATAAATTTTCTTGTCACTCCAACTTCTCTTGTCATTCCGGCTCGTTCCGGTGGAACGGAGTTCCGACGAACTTGTCCGGAATCTGACCGCACAATAGTAATCAGATTCCCGACATTCCCGCCGGTAGCGGGATTGCGGGAATGACATAAACAAACGCCTTTTTTAGGAATTAATAAGTTGATTCCCACTCCTTAATTCTTTACGTTTAATAACAATATCTAGGAGGGGTTATGAAAGCATTTATATTATTTGTTCTTTTCATTTTCACATCTAATACGTTTTCTCAAAACGTTCCTCACTTGTTTGAGCTAAAGGGACTGGAGGATTCATTGGGAAACACACATCTTTTTTATCGCTTTGGTGGTACGAACACAATTTGTTGGAATAAAAATATTTACCACTTTGATCTGATTAATAATATTGACACCCTTTTCATTCCTGATTTTGGTTATATAGTAGAACCGGGTGGATGGTGCCAAGGCAATTATATCTTCGACTATGAATTTTTTGAGAATGATCCTGCTAAATACATTTATGGTGGTTACAATCAATCGATTGATCCAGTACCTATTTTAATCAGGTACGATGGTGAGATAGAAATTCTAGCAGTTGGTGGTATTACCGAGATAGAGATTTCTGCACAGAACGATAGTCTTGTTTATGCGGCACTTGGTGGAAGATTATACAAATCCACTGATGGTGGGTATGATTTTGTATTCTTAGACAGTATGACATTTATTTACAATTCCATGATTTCCCTCAGTATAAATAATGATTCGCAAATTTACGGTATAGATCAGAACAAACTTGTACGTTCTGAGGATGAAGGATATAGCTACATTATTGTTGATGATGATTCCCATTGGAGCTGGAATTATGAGAATGAATTGTACTACGATGCAGACGGACAGCATATCTACGGTATTGCGACATCATCAAATGAAAGTGCTTTACTCGTTTCCGATGGTAATGGTGATCCGTTTACCTGGAATTTAAAACTTACCACACCTGGTAAGATTTGGTTTACCCTGGATGAACAATATCAAGGAGAGATTTACTATTCATATAATAAGAGTATTTACAAATCAACAGATTTTGGCAACTCGTTTTTTTTATACAAAGAACTTGAACAGAAAGTTACGGGTTTGTATAAAAAGAGTAATACAGATATTCTTTACGCATCCACTATGTTTCGCATATACGAAATCACTCCGGATTCGATGTACGTAATTAAAAGCTTGCCGATACCTGAAGAAATTTTTTCTTATTATCCTCTGCAAATAGGGAATACCTGGGTATATGATTATATACATTTTACTTCCCCAGTAACAAGTTATTCTGATATTTTTACCAGAACCATTGTTGATAAAATAGTAAAAGAGAATGGAAATACTTATTACGAAATTGAAGAAAAATATATTTATTTGGGAGGATACAATACTGTTTATGAAAGAATTGACTCAGTTACAGCAAAGATTTACAGATTCGATGAGTTTTGCACTGACTTAGAACAAATAATTGATGACTTGCTTGCTGAAGTTGGTGATTTATTGTATTCTACAAGATTTGGTCATTGTATCGCACAGCAACCTACAAATTTTCTTTCAGAGCAATCTTTTAATCAATGGGGTATAACTAGTATCAAAAAGGAATTTGTAAATAATGGTCTCTTTACTGCTGGTTACTTTCTAGCCGGAAAAGTTGGATTACTGTCAATAAATTATTCTGATGACAACGGAAATAAATTCTACAATCTCAATGGAGCAATAATAAACGGAGTAGTTTACGGAGATACAACAGTTGTTTCTGTAGATGATGATATACCAAATTTGCCAACAGAGTATTCGCTTTCACAAAACTACCCAAACCCGTTTAATCCAGCAACAAAAATTAGATTCACCATTCCGACCTCACACTTAAATCCCTCTCCTTACCAAGGAGAGGGAAAAAGGGAGAGGTTAATTACACTTAAAGTTTACGATGTTCTCGGAAACGAAGTTGCAACTTTAGTTAACGAAGAAAAACCTGCCGGAGAATACGAAGTGGAATTTAATCCAGCATCCGGAATCCGGAATCTCGTATCAGGCATCTATTTCTACCAATTACGCGCAGAAGATCCTTCGTCAAGCTCAGGACAGGGTTTTGTTCAAACAAAGAAGATGATACTTTTAAAATGAAAAATTATTTTTTCTCAGCATTTTTTCTTTTTGTAGTAAGTTCAAAAATTTGCATAGCGCAGGTAGAACCCTTTGGATTACAGGGACAAACTATCACTTCGTTTTCCGCTGTTCCCCGAGATTATAATTTTGGGGAGTTAATTATTTGTGCAGGCACCAACGGAAATGGTGTTTTTAGTAAAAAATTCGATTTGCCAGATACAAATTGGATTTGCCTGGGCTTAAGAGGAAGAATAATTACTTCACTGACCGTTCAACATAGAGAAACGGGACCTGCAGGATTTAATACAATCTTTGCAGGTGTTCAGCCGGATTATATATCTGGAGATTCAACGGTTCTCTTTGAACGTGATTTTTTTTCGGGATTCGATACAACCTGGAAACATATTGATAGTGGTTTAATATTAAATCAATCTTCCATAGCTCAATCATTAAAAAGTTTTCATTACCATGCGCATGCACCTTTGCTGCCAATCATACTACTATATTCATTTGATGTTTACAAATTATATCCATTTTTAACGGAATGGCAGTTAATTCTATCAAATAATGAATGGAATGTATTAGCAATTTCTCAAAATCACTGGCCGGAAGTTATATGGGTTGGAGGTGAAACTGCAAATACGGAACTGGTGTTCGCAAAATCACTGAATTTTGGTAGTTCGTGGGAATTCTTTTTACCGGGTGGTTATCAGAGCAATTGCACAGCAATAGAGATTGATCCTATTGATAATGATATTGTATATGTTGCACTCGGGGGTGAACTTATAAAAACAACAAATGGAGGAGAAGAATGGTTTCCAACAGAACTCCAAAATCAAACTGCTACGTTTACCAGCATCATAATCAATCCTACTAATTCTAAACATTTACTTGTTGGAGGTACGACAGGAGAAAATAATTTTATCTTATACGAAAGCGATAATGGTGGTTCGAACTGGCACGAGATCCAACCTATTTCATCACTACCTGGGATATCCAGCATGATTGCCGACATAAGTAATAATGAATTCTCTGTTTACATAGGAACCCTAGGCAATGGTGTTTTCCTGTATAAAACACAGATTACATTTATTGATGAGGAAACAAACGAACTAATACCGGATCAATTCCGGTTATACCAAAACTACCCAAACCCGTTTAATCCAAGTACAAGGATTAAGTATGCATTAAGCAGTAGGCAATTTGTAAGTTTAAAAGTTTACGATGTATTGGGAAATGAAATCGCAACATTGGTTAACGAAGAAAAACCTGCAGGGAGTTATGAGGTTGAGTTTTCCGCCATAGGTGGCTCCTCAGGCGGAGATGCATTCTCCCTTCCAAGTGGTGTGTATTTCTATCAGATTAAAGCAGGAAGTTTTATTCAAACCAAGAAAATTGTTTTATTGAGATAACTATATTCAGAATCCCAAATTCCACATTCCATTTAGCCCTAACCGGATTTCAGCTTCTGCCAGCCCGCTGTAATTATCCTGGTAACGTATTCCGGAATCAACCAGGAGCCAGTTTGAAATAAAAAATCGTAATCCCGCAACGGATACAATTCTTCTCGAAGAACTCAAAGTTCCATCAAGGGTATTCACTTTTAAATAGGGATAAGACTGAAGCTCAAACATCAATATAGTTCTCTCATTCAAAGGGTATTCAAATCCGCCAAAGAAATTAATAACTGTTTCTCTCTCTTGGTCTTCCTGTACAAAAGATGAGTTCCCTTCATTGAAAACAACATAAACATTTTTATATCGTAAATCGGAAAGATTAATTCCGGCATTGAGTGTTAAACCACTAATAAATGTTTTCCCAATTGCAGCATAAACGGAAGTCATTCTCGAATCATAGTTTGCAGTTCTTAAACCACTAGCGTAAAGCCCTCCCTGATGTGTTCTGATAAGTTCACTATCGTTTCTGGAAGAATTCCACTCGTTGTTTGTTTTTATACCTATTGCCAAAGCCGGAAACTTTTCACCTTCACTTAATATCTTAACTTTCATACCGATGTTAGTAAAACTTTCTTTCGAATCAATCATCGATCCTAATAAGGATTCACTGCTTATTTCAACATCGCCATATCCGCCAAGACCAAGACCTATATTACCCAGAACTCCGGTATTATCCGCAAAACCGAACGATCCTCCCAGAAAAAAGCTTAAATCGAGCGAGTTCATAATTTTTGAACTTGGTACTGAAAAAATTCTATTTAGTGTATGGGGAAAAACAAATTTCTGATCTTTAACTTCAGCAGAATCCTGTTGAGCCAGCATATGTGTAGTATGAAAAAAAGAGAAGAAAATAAATAAAATATAGAACGGAAGGTAATTGCCCTTTTTCATAGTTCCTCCTGATTATTTAATGCAAATAACAACTATTATCTGAAACAAGCAATAGCAAAATGCAGCACACAATATTTTTGGTTACTTATTTCTATCAGTTTAAGAAAGAAGCTATATTGAAATAAAAAAAATAATTTTAACTAAGTAAAATTGAATTACTTTCAGTTATGAAAAGGCAGCGAAATTGCTGCCTTTTTTATTAAATTTGCCTTAGCAATAAAAATTTATTGATTGAATTCCGGAAAAAATAATGAGCAATAAAATTACTCCAGCAAAAAGAACAAAAAATATAACGTATGCAGTTCGGGATATTGTTGTGCTTGCAAATGAAGTTGCAAAAAGCGGAAAAGAAATGTTATACCTCAACATCGGTGACCCAAACCTTTATGATTTTGAACCACCAAAGCATCTTGTTGAAGCAACGTATAAAGCAATGGTGGAAAACAAAAATGGCTATGCTCCTTCCTCCGGTATAAAAGAAGCCGTTGATGCAATAGAGCGGGAAGCCGAAAGAAAAGGAATTACAAACGTACACGATATATTTGTTACAACCGGTGCAAGCGAAGCAATTGATATTTGTTTAACTGCGCTGGTAAACGATGGTGAAAATGTCCTTACACCTTCACCGGGCTATCCGCTGTACACCGCAATAGAAAGTAAGCTGGGGATGATAAGCAATCCATATTATTTGGATGAAGATAATGCCTGGGCGCCGGATGTTGATGATATAAAGCAAAAGATAAATGATAAAACAAAAGCAATAATTTTAATTAATCCAAACAATCCAACCGGCACTATCTATACTCAGGATAATCTATTGCAAATAATTGATCTGGCTCTTGAACACCACCTTGTGATATTTGCAGATGAGATTTATGATAAACTTTTATTTGATGGTAAAAAACATGTTTCAATAGCTTCCTTAAATAAAGATGTTTCTTGCATTACATTCGGCGGCTTATCAAAAAATTATATGGTCCCGGGTTTTAGAATAGGGTGGGGAATTATGAGCGGCAGAAAAGAAGTACTCTCCGATTACACAGAGGCAATAAATAAAATATTAAGAGCTCGTCTCTCAGCAAATCATCCTGAGCAATACGGAATTAAACCATCATTGGAAGAAACTCAGGAGCACCTTGTTATTGCGATGGAAAAGCTGACTAAAAGACGCGATATAACAGTGGAAATGTTAAATGCCATTGATGGAATCTCATGTGTAAAACCCGAAGGTGCATTCTATGCTTTCCCGCAGCTTCATATGAATCAGCCCGATAATCATTTTGTAGCTGAATTAATTAAGGAAACAGGTGTTGTAGTTGTTCCGGGAAGCGGCTTCGGGCAAGTGCCGGGTACACAGCATTTTAGAGTAGTTTTTTTACCTAATGAACAGATCCTTGAAAAAGCATATAAAGCAATTGGCAATTTCTTTCAAAAATATTTAGAGAAATTTCCGGAAAAGACAGAAGCTTAAATTCGGTAGGTACTGATATGTATTCTTTGTTCAAGGATAAAAAAATGTTTTGTAAGCAGGAATACATTGTGCAGATAATTTTTGGGCTGTCCAAAGGACTCCTTCGCGGAGAAGCCCGGATTATTTTGTTTTGCTTTTATTCCGTTTGCTTAAGCAAACGGCAAGTGATAATTAGGATTGTTTTAGAAATATTTATTAAAAATAAATTTCTCTCCCATCTATCACTACCCGTCAGCTTAAGCTGACGGAGATGAAAAGAACAAAGAGTAACAGATGGTTTTAACCACATTTGCTTCTGTTAAACTTAATCTCTAACATTTTTGTTATCCGTTCTCAGAAATGAACTACAGTTGACGAGTAAAAAACACTAAATCGTTAAACGTCTGATAATGGTGACTGATATATGAACATGGTATCCAGTAATAGGCAAAGAAAAATTAAAATTATTGATAAAATAATCAAGAAAAATCGGATAAAAAGCTAAAAGAGAGAAATCATAATTGGTATTATTAAGATTCTC